>CAOJEC010000011.1 GCA_948433885.1 uncultured bacterium
TTTTCAATAATTTTTTTTATAACTAAAGACTTTTCGTCAGAAATTTGGTACAATTTAATTATCAAGAACTTTTGAAAGGAGTACGATTTTTATGAAAGTAAAATTAAGTGAAGTAATTGATGCTTTAGACTTTACAAACGATGAAATTGAATACTATTATAATCCAACTAATGGAGAAATATTTATGTCAAATATTGGAGATTATGAAAATTTAAATGAAGATGAGTTAGATGAACTATTTGAAAAATCTATTGTATTACCCACTAGATATGATATTAATGAATATGAAATGATGGAAGATTTTGCAGAAACTATTGAAGATACTAGACTTCAAAATCAATTATACATTTCTCTAAATGGTAGTGGTGCATTTAGAAGGTTTAAAGATACTTGTATCAATTTTGATATTATTGACGATTGGTATAAATTTAGAGATGCAAAATATAAAGAAATTGCTATAAATTGGTGCAAAGAGAATAACATCAAATTTGAATAGGAGATGAATCATGAAGAAGTTTTTAAGAAATTATAATTTTGAAGATTATTTTGATTCACTTATACTATCTCGTGGAAAAAGTTACTATAAAGAAAATAGAATATTAGATATTTGGTGTCAGCAAGATTTAGTAACTGCTTATATAGATGGCTCCGAAATATATAGAATTGAAATAAGAGCAAATGATAAAGAATTAAATAATTTTTATTGTTCCTGTCCATATTCAGAAGATGGTGAATATATGTGTAAACATATTGCTGCTGTTCTTTATTATTTAGAAGAGAATGATATTCCAGAATTAGAAATTTCAAATAAAAAGAAAGTAAAAAGAGAAAAAAACAAATCTGAACTTTCTAAAATATATGATGAAATGAATTATGAACTAAGAAAAATAAGTGATAGAAGTGGATTTGTTAATTATTATAATGGAAGATATTTTGTGGATTTAGTTTCTAATGTATCTAATTACGTAGATGGTTTTATAGATAATGAAGAGTATAACAATGCTTTTGAACTAATTAAATACACCTATAGATTTATAAAAGATACTTTTATGGATGGATCTAATGGTGAATTTCAAAATTCATTATATTTAATTAATGAAAGTGCTAGTAAACTTTTATATAATGATGAATATTTTAATATCTTCTTATATTATACTCAAGATATAGCATCAAGTAATTCTTTAGATGATTTTTCAGATTCCCCACTACATGCTTTTATTTTATATGTTCATGATAAAGAATCAGCTAAAAAAGTTGTTAAAATATTGGATGAAATTGAATTAAGTACTTATGGAATCTTTGTTAGTCAAACTCTAGATAAAATTTCATTAACTTATGATTTTATTAATAAAGATGATGCTATAAAAATGTGTTATGAAAATATTGAACATTACGGAGTAAAAGAATTATTAATTAAATATTTAAAAAATGATAATAAAATAGATGAAATAATACGAATATTAAAAGATGATATTAAAAATCATATAAGAAAAGATATGGCTTATGACAAATTACTAGATATTTATGATGAATATGGTATACAAGAAGAAAAGAAAAAAATATTACCTGAGGTTATCATAGAAACAAATAGTTTTGCAAGGTATAAAGAACTAAAAGATATGTATAGTGATTCTGAATGGGATTCTGTAAAAGAAAAAATAATATCTAAAATTAAACATAATAATAGGGATATTTTAGAAGATATTTATATGGAAGAAAATGAAACTAATAAATTATTTGAATTATTGAAGGAAAATCCTAATATATATAGATTAGCAAAATATCAAGATGCAGTAAAAGATAAATATAGTAAAGAATTATTAAATTTTTATAAACCACAAATACTTGAAGAATCAAAAAGAGTATCAGATAGAAAATGGTATCAAGAATTATGTCATTATATCAGAAAAATGAAAGAACTTGATAATTCTGATGATTTTATCTTTGATATGTTAAAGGAAATGTATCCTAATTATAGGAGTAAACGAGCATTTAAGGAAGAAATAATGAATGTTTTAAGTCATAAAAATAAACAAAGATTTTATGAATTAATAGAAAAATAGAAAGCTGGTGAAATATTGAAAAACAATATAATTATATATGTATCAAAAGACGGCAATGTAAAAGTCGATGTTAATATACTGCAAGATGATATTTGGATGAGTCAAGATGTTATGGCTAATCTTTATGATACTACTAAAAATAATATTTCAATGCACTTAAAAAATATTTTTGATGAAGGTGAGCTACAAAAGGATTCAGTTGTTAAGAAATTCTTAACAACTGCTAATGATGGTAAAAACTATAATGTCTTACACTATAATTTAGATGCCATTATTGCAGTTGGTTATAGAATTAACTCTAAAAAAGCAACTGAATTTAGAATATGGGCAACTAAAGTTTTAAAAGAATATATGATTAAAGGATTTGCTTTAAATGACGAAAGATTAAAAAATAATGGTGAAAGCCCGTATTTTGAGGAATTGCTTGCTAGAATTCGTGATATTAGGTCATCTGAAAAAATATTTTGGAGAAAAGTATTGGATATTTATGCAACTTCAATTGATTATGATCCTAAGGATAAATTATCAATCAAATTTTTTAAAACTGTGCAAAATAAAATGCATTACGCTACGCATGGCAACACTGCTGCAGAGATAATTTTTACTAGAGTTGATTCAGAAAAAGAAAATTTAGGCCTTACTAATTTTAAAGGAAATATACCTACAAAGTCTGAAACTGAAATTGCTAAAAATTATTTAACTGAAGAAGAGCTTAATATCTTAAATAGAATGGTATCTGCTTATTTAGATGTTGCTGAAATTAATGCTTTGGATAGACATGTAATGACTATGCAAGATTGGATAAATGAATTAGATACATTCTTAAAGATGACAAGGAAAGATATTTTAAAAGATAGTGGAAAAATATCACATGAAGAAGCTTTGAAGAAAGCACATAAAGAATATAATAAATATATGGAAAAACACTTAACACAAGCAGAACAAGACTATTTAGAAATATTAAACAAAGAAGTTGAAGAAATTGATAAATAATGGAATGGTGATGAAAGTGAGTAAAGTTTTAGAAACTAATTTATGCAAAATAAATTATTCAGAAAGTTTAAAAGAATTGGCAGAGGCAACTATTCAATTACTTGAAGGAAAGATAATTGAATATAAATTGTTTTTTGATATATCTACTAATGAGCAGATAATTGTTAATTATTTTGATACTGTAGAAGAATTTAGAGAATTTATATATGAAATTAGAGGTGAAAGGGATTCATTGCCTGAATATGCTAGAGGAACTTATGATAATGGAATGGTTAATGCGTGTGTGAATCCTAAATTTCAATTAAAAAGATTATATATTGCTAGTCATGAGTTATTTCACATATTATATATGAAATATGTATTAAACAATGATTATTCAAAAAGAATAGTTTGGTATGATGAAGGTATGGCACAATTTATGTCAGGAGAAAAAGATTCGTTAACTGATGAAAATTTTAAAGACTTTTATTTAAATGTAAGGGAAAAAACAAAAGTAATCCCACAGATAAATAGTTTAGAGCATGGAGATTTTTTTGTTAATGAAGACTATAATGGTTATGATTTAAGTTATTTATGTATAAAATATTTATCAGAAGTGTTAAGTACAGATCAATTTAAAGATTTAATGTCCGATTTTTCAAAGATTACTCAATTTGGTTATGATGTTATTCAAAAAATGTTTAGTTATTATGATGAAAAGTTAGAAAACACAATTGTAAAAAAATAAATTAAAATTTAATCATCCTATAAGATTTAGAAAAATTTAAAAATTAGGATGATTTTTTGTGTTTAAAATTATTAATATTATTAGTCTTGCCCTATATATCATCCTACAAAGTAGGATGAATTTTGCAAGTGCAAAATCAGTTTTGTGTATATGCAGTTCCTTATGTAATAAGGGTTTAATTGCATATGATACACAAACTTCTTATCCTGCTATTTCATATTTATTAAATTATGAATCTTTTTAGGATGGTAGACAAAACTTTCTATACTTTATAAGTTGACTCTTCTTTTTAAAGGAGGTATCATGCATCATGCAAAAAGGAGATGATGTTTATGAAGATTATAATGGAGGTTTATGATAGTAAGTAATATTGTTAGGTATATTATAGATATACCAAATAATATTACTAAAACAAAAATTAATGCCATAGAATTTATTGGAGGTATTAAACTCTATGGTTAAATACAAAGTTAATTTAAAGTTTAAAGAAAATGGAAAATCTTTAAATGAAACAATAACTAATGTATTAAAAATAGAACTAGAGAAAAAGATTAATGCGACTTGCAATGTTTTTAAAAAGGAGTTACCATTCAATCATACTCATTATTCCCAAAGTGAAGGGAGTAGTAATTGATGATAGGGAATAGTAGTTTTAAAGTAGGAATATATATAAGATTATCAAGAGATGATGGAAATATTGAATCTGATAGTATTGTTAGTCAAAGAAGTTTGCTTAATCAATATGTTAAAGAAAATAACTATAATATTGTAGAAGAATATGTAGATGATGGATTCACTGGAACTAATTTTGAAAGACCATCCTTTAAAAGGATGATTAAAGATATTGAACTTGGTAAAATTAATATGATTATCACGAAAGATATGTCTAGACTTGGTAGAGATTATATTGGAACCGGTGAACTCATTGAAAAGTATTTTCCAAATAAAAATGTAAGATATATTGCTATTAATGATGGTATTGATACTTTTATAGATAATACCAATAATGACATAGCCCCCTTTAAAGCCATAATGAATGATATGTATGCTAAAGATATTTCTAAAAAAGTTAAGACAAGTCTTCATTCAAGAATGAAAGAGGGTTTATATGTATCTGGAAGATGCCCTTTTGGTTATATGAAAGATCAATCAAATAAAAATCATTTAGTTATAAACGAACAACAAGCAGAAACTGTTAAACTAATATTTGATTTAGCACTTAAAGGTAATACATATCATTTTATAGCACAAGAATTAACTAAAAGAAAAATTAAAACACCAGCATCTTACTACAACTATGTTTGGAATACTAAGTGTATAAATACAAATTGTATATCACAACAATATGGAGTATGGGTTGATACAACTGTTAAAGCCATTCTCACTAATCAAATATATGTAGGAGATACAGTCCAAGGTAAAACTAAAAAAATTAATTATAAACTTAAAAAGACAGTTAAAAATAATCCTAAAGACTATATAATAGTTGAAAATACACATGATGCAATCATTGATAGAGATACTTTTAATTATGTTCAAACACTTTTACCTAAAAATGTGAAAAGACCAGAGAAGAAAAGATTTTATCTATTAGATGGACTTTTATACTGTGGAGATTGTAAACATAGAATAACTATCCGATATCAAAATAAAACTGGTAGAAGTTATACGACTTGTGATTATTATAGAACATATTCTAAATATCATGTATGTACAACTCATACCAATAATTATGAAGTATTAGAAAATGTTATTTTAGATAATATAAAAGATGTATGTAAAAAGTATTTAGACAAAAATAAAATAAAAGATTCTATTGGTAATATCGAGTTTGAAGATGATACCTTAAAAATAAAAAAACAAATTGAAAGTTTAGAACTAGCAAACAATAAACTAACCGAAACATTAGATAAAAATTATATGAATATGTTAAAAGGTATTATTGATGAAGAACAATACATAAGAATAAGTGAAAGTTTAAAAAAAGAAATAGAAAGTAATAAATCAAGTATTGATAATATAAAAAATGAACAAACAAATGAAAATAAACTAGATAACCAAAAGATAGAAAAATATATAAATGAATTTTTATCACTTGAAAATCCAACTAGGGAATTAATAATTAATTTGGTAGAAAAGATTTATATCTATCAAGACAAAACGATAGATATTATATTTACATTTAAAAATGTTACATAAAAAGTGTATCTGGAGACACTTTATGGACTATAGCCAAAAACAATAATATGACCGTCGACGAACTAAAAAGAATTAACAATCTAACTTCCAACTCATTGACGATAGGTCAAAGACTTAAATTAACTAGTAAAGATCAAGCAATAACACCTACTGAACCAGAAGATACATCATCGATCTATACGGTTAAAAAAGGAGACAGTCTATATGCTATTGCTAGTAAATACGGAATGACTGTCGACGAACTTAAAAGACTCAACAATTTGACTTCAAATACATTATCTATAGGACAAAAATTGAAAATCAAAAGTGTCGAACCTCAACCAAATGAAACGACACATACTATCAAAGCTGGAGATACTCTCTATTCCATTGCTAGAACATATGGAACCACAGTCGAAGCAATTAAGCAAGCAAACAATATGATTTCAAACAACTTGACAATAGGAAGAGTGCTAATCATACCTACTGAATCGGCATACAACACCTACACCGTTAAGGCCGGAGATACATTATACGGAATAGCTCTTGCTAATGGAACGACTGTTGAAAAGATAAAAGATATCAACAACTTGACAAAAAATAATTTATCTATAGGACAAAAATTACTGTTACCATAAAGCAGAACTCACTTGATTAAAAGTGAGTTTTATCATACAAAACCAGCCTAATTTAAACTTTCTTTTAAAGAAAGAGTTCGAGTCCATCAAAGACCAGTCTAAGGCATCATTTTCATACTTTAATTGTCTTATTCATTCGATTGAGATCAAATATAGTAATCGAAGCTTAACTCTATTGGACAACAACTGTTAATCTTATAGTTAACAATTATTAGCTCATATCATTTAACACATTATAGAGTAATAATTCAAATTTAGCAGTTATTACGATTGATCGTAATAACTTTACAAGAATATTAAATTAATATATAATATAATTAAGGAAGATTAATATGCTTTCAAGAGAGAATTACTTATCTAAAATTAGATGTTTTTATGACTTTAATTTAATTAAAATACTAGTTGATATATATGATATTCCTGGTAAAGGAATTCTAAAACACTAAATAAGTATTATACTACCGATTTAGGAATTGCCCAAATAAAAAATAATAATCAAGAATTTAAAAGTTATGTTGTTTTAGAAAATATTGTTTACAATGAATTAATAAATAGAAACTAAGAAATATATATAGGTAAAACAAAAAACAGTGAGGTGGACTTTTTAGCAATGAAAGATGATAAATATGTTTAAGTGACTTATGAAATGAAAGGCAATGATAGTACCATTGAAAGAGAATTTGGAGCATATAATAAAAGATAATTATCCAAAATATATATTTCTTTAGATAAGATAGATTTATCGTGGAATGGTATTATTCATTTAAATTGATCGGTTTTCTATTAAGTGAAGAGTTTTGAAAGTAGAAGGTGAAGTAATATGGATAATAAACTTAATAATATGATTAATGAATTTTTAGCAAATGTCGATGTTAAAGACGCAAACGAGTTAGATGAAAAATTACAAGAATTTACGAAAATATATAATGCTGGCGAAATTGAATATGAAAACACAGTACTAGATGATGCTTATGAACTTTTAGAGAAAGCAGAGAATGCTAAATCTAAAAAACAGGCTATTAAGTATGCAAAAGAAGCATATAATTTATGTCCTGATTGCTTTGATGCAGTATTATTTCAAATTCGTCTAGAAGACAATCCATTAAAAAGATGGAGCCTATTGAATGAAGGATTAGAATTTGAAAAAAAGAGATTAGAAAATGAAGGATATTTTAAAAAAGATAATATAGGGCATTTTTATGGAATATTTGAAACAAGACCATATATTAGGGGTTTATGTGCTAAAGCCGATTGTTTATTACTAGATGGTAAAGTAAAACAAGCTCGCGAAGTATGTAAAGAGATTCTTAGATTAAATAAAAACGATAATACGGGTTCTAGATATTTACTCATGGCAATATATGCTTATTTTGAAGAAGAAAGGGACATGATTAAACTATATAAAAAATATCCGGAAGAAAACTTAGAAATGTTATTCCCATTATTTATTCTTTATTATAAACAAGGAAATGACGAAAAGGCCAGGGAATATTTAAGTAGAATAAATAAAGCTAACCCACATTTTATAAAGTTTTTTAAAGGTACTATAAAAGAACAGGCAAATATACCACTTGGATACTATGCTCAAGGAGATTCATCAGAAGTTATAATGTATTTTAAAGGACATTATTTCCTTGTAGAAACTTTACACACCATTGATTATTACATATTAGAAAATACGCGGTAATAGAGGCAATACATTATACAGAATCGTTCTTGCCAATGGAACGACTGTGGAAAAAATAAAAGATATCAACAACTTGGCAAAAAACAATCTGTCGATCGGCCAAAAATTACTGCTGTCATAAAATTGCTCACTCGGTAAACAGTGAGCTTTTTTCTAATCCGTATTTTGTACTAGAGAATTCATTGTCATAAATTACCATTTTTGTTATACTCTAATTATATTATTAGAATTTACTTATTATTTGAATAAAAAAACAAACTTACTAAAAGTCCGAACACAATTGTGAGCATTTAGGGTAAAACCTTTATTTTAACTCTCTATGTCATATTAAATGGTATTAAAAATCCTTTTCCAAATAGCTTTCTCCTGTAGCATAGTCGATCACAATTCCATCCTGAACATTGTACAAATAGACGTTGAATTTTATTCCTTCACCATAATCTTCCACTGAATATGCTTCGAGATGTATTCCACTCGCGAGCAAGTTTTCACCTTCAAAGACAGGAGTAGCCCTATACAATACGTGGTTCCCTGTCTTTTTTATATAATCTGCAACCTCATTTTCGAACTCCAACATGGCACCCACATTTGTTTGTCTCGTACAAGTTATAAGATTTTGTTCATTTGCATTTTCTCCAGTCAGCTGATAGCCGATCAAATGACATCGGTTATATAGATACTTACCACTAACTATATCGTATTTGACTGTATGCCAACCAGTAGGTTTAACGCCACCTATGCTACCTCTCTCCTCAGTTGGCATAGTCTCTGGCCCCACATTTGCAAAAGCATAAGTACATCTACCTAATTTATCGAAAGACCCATAAACTTCAAACGAGGTAGTATTTTTATATTCATCCGCGAATTCGGGCTCGTTGTCGTCGATTACCACATATGCTTGATCGGAATAAGGAGGAATGTTACTCATGTCGAATGATTGGACACTTGAACTTCCACCATACAAATAGTCTTCGATCGAGCAACCGTTCACCATAAAAAGAACTATTATTATAAATAAACTAAAAAATACAAATCGTCCAGCTTTTTTAAACTTCGTCATTACTACACCTACTATCAAATAAATTATACGATATAAAATTTATAAACTAAAGAAAAAATTCTCAACCAAGCAAAATAATGATAAATCATAACATATCCTTCATATAACGTAACTCTTTAAAGAACATTCTAATTTCTCCAAAAACTTCGGTCGAATTTTTGTTTACACAATATTGAACTCATGCTATAATTGGTATGGTGATAAAATATGGCAACTGACAATAAAAGTGAAAATTTGAAAACGAACAAGAAAACTGCTAAAAATAAAAATACTGAAAAATCAAACACGACAGCAAAAAAAGCAACATCTAAAACAAAAACGAAGACTAAAACTGAAAAAACTACAGCTTCCAAATCCGCTCCTGCAACTAAAAAAACAAATACTAAAGCAGTAAATACTACTAAGAAAAACAACGGGACTAAGAAGAATGCAGGGACAAAAGTAGAAAACAAAACTACGACGACAAATGCAAATGCAAAAAAAACAGTAGAAAAGAAGCCTGCAACCGCAAATACTTCTAAGAAAAAAAGTAATAAGACAGTTAAGAAGAATGAGACAGTTAAAACTAAAGACAATACAGTCAAAGACAAAACTCAATCGAGTATACCTAAGTTAAAAAAAGAAACTGTCGAAACGAACAAGAAGAAAGGTGTTCTCGAGTCTACTACGATTACTACCCCTGAAGTAGTGAAAGAATTGCATGTAGAAGAAAAAGTAATCGAAGTAGATCCTAGCACAGCAAAGCCTGTCGAAGACCTTTTCGACGTAAGATCAATTTTGGGAGCTCAACTACCGACAGGTACGACAAAAGAAGATAGAAAAAAGCGTAAGAAATTCTATATGAGAGACGCCTTTGTCTTCGCTACAGTCATCCCAATCCTCGACCTCTTTGCGATGCTCTTCATCGAACCATATAAACCTTTGCTCCTCACCAACACCGAGTGGATAAACTATGCAATCACAGTAGGAGCAGACTTCGTACTCATATTCATACTAACATACGTTTTGGATTTCTTATTTGGAGAAGAAGACGTCAAAAAAATTAATAAATAAAATTTTAAAAACGGTACATCATATTAACAAGGTGAAATATGAAAACTGTAACTAAGATCATGAGAAGTATTGTCACTTCTCTTTTATTTTTAATCTTGACTGGAGCAATTGCCGCTCATTTAGTCTTCACAACAATTAAAGTAACAGGACCAACTTTACTAAACATGGTCGATTCTAAGGAGCTTTTGTCGATATACCTCGAAGAAGAAATCGAGGACTTATCTATCGAAGAAGTGGCCGCTAAATACATAGAAGACTACACCAATTACCTCTTCCATAAGAGAAGCTATCCGAGCCTACAAACAGTGAACTACTCCCAAGTAAGTGAAGAGAACATAGTAGAAGCCAAAAGAATCATAACGGCTTTAGAAGATAAAATGGACATGCCATACGCCTCAGTTACTACTATTCGAGAAGCCAATAAAATACTAGCAAACGGGGCAATTTACCTTCTAATAAATGTGAGCATTTTCCTCCTATATTTATTTATAACCTTCTCGACAGGAAGCTTCAAAAAAAGTACCATTCTCATATCCATAGCCTCTATAGTAGGCTCGATCATCACTTTAATTGCTTCATTCGTATTGATCGCGAAACTTCCATCCATCGTCGACGAAGCGACCTTACTATACCTAAAAAATATTTTCTCAGATAGTTTTGCATCTGACCTTCGAATTGCCACTTTCTTCTACACGTCCATCGGAGTGGCCATCTTAGGATCGATTTTTACATATACCAAAATCATCACTCCACGCTTTTCCAAAACAAAATGAAATTTCTATACTAAAATCCTTTCTAAAAAATATAATTATCTAGAAAGGAAGTTTTTATGAAAAAGTTTAAGTTTTTATTGGTCATTTTAGCAATCATGACCTTCTGTGGATGTGGAAAAACGAAATCAACAAATATTATAGAAAAGTTTAAAGATAAAGTTAACAGTACGAAAAGTTACCAAATAGTAGGGTCGATGGAGATCGTTTCAAACGAAGAAACTTTCACTTACGATGTCAATGTGGACTACAAATACGACGAATTTTACAAAGTTACACTTCTCAACAAGACGAACGATCACGAACAAGTCATTTTGAAAGATGGAGAATCGGTGTACGTAGTGACTCCTGCTTTGAACAAAAGTTTCAAATTTCAAAGTGAATGGCCTGCCAACAGCAGTCAAAGTTATCTATTAAAATCGTTATTAAAAGATATAGAGAGCACTGAAAATCCGGTTGTCGACGAAAATGATGATTATTACATAGTCAATGCCAATGTAAATTATCCGAACAACAACAGTTTGAAAACGGAAAAAATCTATTTTGACAAAAATGGAGAATTAAAAGAAGTACAAGTCTTAAATAAAGATGGGAATGCCGTAATTCGTATGAAGTTCAACTCTATAAAATATTCCGTAAAATTCGACGACGAATACTTCACATTGGACTCATTGATCACGAACACTTGTGAAGGGGAAGACTGTAAAAAAGAAGATTCGAGTGAAACAGGTGTGATAAAAGACATCATATACCCGCTATATTTACCTGAAGACACACACCTTTCGACGAAAGATACTGTCCAAACTAATGTCGGAGATCGTGTAATAATGACCTACGCAGGTGCCAAACCGTTCATGATAATTGAAGAAGCAGCCAAGGCCAACAAAGAAATGGAAGTGACAAGCGTATCCGGCGACCCACTATTCTTGAGTAATGCCATCGCTGCAGCAGGAGCCAATTCCCTAGAATGGCAAAGTGACAATGTCAACTACTACATAACTAGCACGTACCTTACACAAGACGAAATGAGAACGATCGCCGAATCACTGAACACCGCATCCGTCGTCGAAATTCAAGACAGCATAAAATAAAAACTTGAAAATATATCGACCAACCGATATATTTTTTTAAAATTTTAATATCAACGCGACACAAAATCGGTTCTTTCCCAAAATATGCATAATATACACAAGTGAAAACGTAGACCTCATCATTTTATACTTTCGACTTGTGAAGATATTTACTTTTGAACATTATTAATATATAATTATACTGAAACGGAGTTGATAAGTGTGATATTAAAAAAGCCTTATGCATTTTTGATAAAAAACTTTAGATTGATTCACTTAATACTCACAGGACTGATCGGATATCTATTGTTCAGGACATTCAACCTGTACAACTTTTTCTCACGATACGTAGAAAATGTCTATGCAACATTGGGCGACGCCTTGCCGAGCAATTACATAACTGTATTTATGTTCTTAGTGTCGATTATAATAATCGTCTTCTCATTGGCGATGTTCTTGTTGATGAAAAAAAAGGACAAACCTAAAAATTTATACATCGGCCTGAGTTCATATTACATTTTATACTTCATCGGATTGATTCTATACTTCGTGTTATTCAAATCTATGGAAACCAGTCAAATGACCATTCGAAATGCGATGATCATCAGGGACTTAACATTCATAATCATCTTTCCACAGGCGGCCTTGCTAATACTCAGTTTGATAAGAGCGGTCGGATTCGACATAAAGAGATTCAACTTCTCGAAAGACCTCAAAGAACTTGACATCAACGAAGAAGATAATGAAGAGTTCGAGTTCGTCTTCGGCGTAGATTCTTACAAATATTTCAGATACCTTCGCCGTAGAATAAGAGAATTCAAGTACTATATATTGGAAAACAAGTTCATGTTCACCATACTCATGGGTTTGACTTTCTCGATATTGTTCATTTTGACAGTTTTGAATTTCACTGTCTACAACAAAACTTACAACAAAAATCAAAAGATACATGCGAACAATTTGACTCTCGAAGTTACCAATTCGTACTTGACGGATGTCGATTACAAGGGCGATTTGATCACGGAAGGAAAATACTTTCTCGTCGTCAACATCAATTTCAAAAACGAAAGTGGCTTATCTACGGTCTTAAACTTGCCTAGCTATGTGCTCGAGACGAAATCGGGAAAAGCGTATCCTACCTTGTCTAGAAGCAGTCACTTTGTCGATTTGGGACCAGGCTATTCAAAAGAAAAACTAGAAAATGGTAAAACAGCCACATACATTCTAGTATACGAAATCGAAAAACAAGATATAGCAAAAAAATACACCATGACCATCATCGACGAAGTCGAATATAAAGCAGGAACTTTGAATTCTAAAGAGAAAAAGATCGCATTGAAGCCGCTTTCATATCTCGAACAAGAAGAAGTCGGCTCATACAAAACTGAAGAACTCATAACCATGTACGAATCGATTTTAGGTAATACATCTCTTCTAGCAACCTCTTACAGCTTTGAAAACAAAGTGACCTACAAATACGAAGCGTGCATCAGAACAAATTGCCAAAATGTCACCGACGTAGTAACCGCCGATACGGCCAAAGCAAAAAAATTGCTCGTCTTGAAAGGAAGACTGAACGTCGACAACAATTCGTCATTTGCTAAAAACTCCAAAACTTCGATGTCATTCTTCGAAGCATTCGCCGAAATCAGATACGACGACAAAATTGCACCTGTCACGGATGCTACACCGCGTTCCATCACCGATCAATACATCTTACAAGTAGACGAAAAAGCCGCAACTGCTAAACACGTCGATTTGATATTCACGGTACGCAACAAGAAATACATTTTAAATCTAAAATAGAACTGACCCCAAAAAGTCAATTCTATTTTTTTTATTTTATTTTTTCAATTCGCTAGGTCTATAGATGATTTTTTCATCGAACTCCACATAATCCAAATAGATCATCGGTACCAAGATCCAACGACCATCATCCAAACTCATGACCAAGTGATCTCTTCCGGCCTGTTCGATAATTCCATCGAATATTTTATCCTTCCAATTCACCGAATCGGGGAAAGAAATATAAGTCTTCGCATGACTTCCACGATTGAGTCTCAAAATGTTTTCGATATAGCTTTGTTCCATAGGCAAATTGTTTGCGTCGTCGACATTTACAATATTGGATGTATAGTTGTTCATCGGTGGCATATTGCCTTCCTCAGTAGGAAAAGTGGGATTTTGATAATAAGTCCCATTCATAAATTTATCACCTCTTTACAATTTTATTAAGCTGCCTCCAAAATAAGACTTATTTTTCACATCCTATCCTATAAAATAGTAGAGAAAAGGAGAATAATATGAAAAACAATTTTGATTTGGAAGTAAAAAAGATACTGAAAACAGCTGAAAACGAAATGTTCTCGTTGAACCATCCATATGTTGGCAGTGAACACATGCTCTTGGCTATTTTGAAGATGAGTTACCTGAGGGAACTTTTGAAAGAATACTCTCTGACATACGATTCCTTTCGAAATGAACTGATCGCGATCGTCGGTACTTCGCATAAAAAAAGCGAACTGGCATTGTACACACCTCTATTGAAAAGAATAATAAGTGATGCCATCGACGAGGCGAACGAATCTTCGAATGGCACAGTCAAACCTGAACATTTGCTTATAGGAATGCTCGAAGAAGGTGAGGGTGTTGGAATAAGAATTTTGATGAACATGAACATCGATTTAGAAGGAATTTACAACGATCTCATCCACAAAAATTCCAAAAATAAAAAAAACAAGACATCGTTGATTTTGGAAATAGGAAAACTTTTGAACACAAAACCAGACGAGCACATATATAAACGTGAAAAAGAAATTTCTACCTTGATCGAAATTCTATTGCGAAAAAACAAGAACAATCCTCTATTACTAGGAGAAGCCGGCGTCGGAAAAACGGCCATCGTCGAAGAATTCGCTAGACGCATCGAAAGAGGGGAAGTCCCCGATGCGCTTTCCAACTACAAAGTCATCGAACTCGACACGGGCAGTCTCATCTCAGGAACTAGATATCGCGGTGAGTTCGAAGATAGACTAGGCAAGATCATCAAAGAAGTAATCGACGAAGGTAACATCGTACTCTTCATCGACGAAATTCATACTTTAGTCAACTGCGGAGGCGCCGAGGGAGCAATAGATGCCGCCAACATACTAAAACCGTACATGGCGCGGGGTTCACTTAAAATAATAGGAGCAACCACCCTCAAAGAATACAAAGACACCATCTACAAAGATAAAGCCCTCGACCGCAGGTTCCAAACGATAAATATCGAAGAACCTTCGATCAAAGATACCGAATACATACTAAAAAATATAAGAGAAAACTACGAAAAACATCACAATGTCATCATCTCGGACGAAAACATTAAAGACATCATCGCATACTCAGAAAAATACATCTTCAATCGCTACAATCCAGATAAGACAATCGATATTCTAGACTCCGTATGCGCTCATGTTCAACTATCTCGTCCGAATAAGAAAAATGCCCTTTCGGAACTCAACAAAAAGAAGGAAAAGTTCTTACATAGCAAAAAGTACAAAGAAGCACTCGAAGTAGAACTTTGTATCAAAGACATGACCGAAAATACTAGCAAAATAGAAATAACAAAAAAAGACATTCGCAAAGTCGTCGAATATAGAGCCAACATACCTGTACTTGATGTGTGGAGTGAAAACATCATAAAATTAGATCGAGTGATCAAAAGCCACGTATTCGGGCAAGATGCCGCCATCGATTCGGTATGCGAGGCCTTAAAAGAAAAATATCTAGTCGACAACAGCAAGCCACTTTCCATCCTCCTAGAAGGCCCTTCGGGTACGGGTAAAACTTACCTCGCAAAAGAAGTCGCTAACAACCTCTTCGGATCGAAACAGTTTCTTCGATTAGACATGAGTGAACTGTCGAATGAGACAGCAGTCAATAGACTTTTAGGCTCTCCTCAAGGATACGTCGGTTATGATGACGAATGTCTGCTAACCAAACTCAAAAACCATCCTTACTCTTTGATCCTTTTAGATGAAATAGAAAAATCTTCACCAAAAGTATTGAAAATATTCGAGGCGATCTTAGAAAACGGTTCCATCGAGACAAACAAAGGTGAAACTCTACATTTCGAAAATGCGACTTTCATCATGACATCGAATACTTATACGAAAGAAATCATAGGATTCAATGGAGAAGCTAAAGAAGAAAAAATATCGTCACTAGAAGAATTGAAAAATCGTGTCGAAAGAACGATAACACTCGAAAAAGTCGACGAATCATCGGCACGCAAATACATCAAAAGAGAAAGCAAAAATCTCCATCTCACCAAAACTGAAATTGACTCTATCCTAACCAAATCCAATATCAAAGAACGAGGATTCCGAGGTATTCAAAAAGAATTGAACAAATATAAAATTAGTAAACTATTATCAAAAGTATAGTAAAATACACGTCTTTTGTGGTAAAATCGAGTAGGAGGGACAAACTATGAAACTATACAACACTTTGAGTCACAAAATCGAGGAATTCATTCCGAACACGCCGGAGGTAGTCAAAATGTACACGTGTGGTCCCACCGTCTACCATTTTGCACACATCGGAAATCTACGTACTTACATTGCCGAAGATGTTTTAGAAAAAGCTTTAAAATATACAGGCTACTATGTACAAAGGGCGATGAATATTACCGACGTCGGTCACTTGACTAGCGACTCCGACTCCGGGACCGATAAGATGGTCGACAGTGCGATCGCCGAACGAAAATCCGTCTTGGAAATTGCCGAATTTTATACTGAAGCCTTTTGGAAAGACTGCAAAAGATTGAATATCCGCAAACCGGACGTCGTCTCGAAAGCCACTGATAATATAGATGTCTACATAAAGATCATCGAAAAACTTTTGAAAGACGGATTCGCCTACCAATCGAACGGAAACATATACTTCGATATCACTAAACTCGATGATTATTACAAATTGACGAATCACAAAGCTGACGAAATGGTCACAGGAGTTCGCGATGGAGTAGAAGAAGACACGGGTAAAAGAAATCAAGGAGACTTCGTTCTGTGGTTCACTAAGAGCAAGTTCCAAGATCAAGAACTAAAATGGGATAGTCCATTTGGCGTAGGTTATCCAGGATGGCACATCGAATGTACGGGAATAAGCATCGAAAATTTAGGCGAATACCTAGACATTCATTGTGGAGGAGTAGACAATATCTTCCCTCATCATACCAACGAAATTGCCCAATCGGAAAGTTATCTAGGCCATAAATGGTGTAACTATTGGTTCCATGGTGAACACTTAAACACCAAAAACGCTAAAATGAGTAAAAGCCAAGGAAACATCATCACGGTGAGTACCCTAATAGATGAAGGTTACAAACCACTTGCTTATAGATACATGTGTCTTAACAGTCACTATAGAAAAATACTAGAATTCACATTCGAATCTCTTAAAGCCAACAATGCAGCTTATTTGAAACTTTTAAACCGTATATCCATGATAAAGAGCGAAGGAGATTTTCAAGACTCGGCCTTCAACGATTACAACGAGAAATTTATGAATGCCTTGAAAGACGATTTGAACACGGCTAATGCGATGACAGTTCTCTTCGATGTCTTGAAAGACGAAAGCCTAACCGGGCTTACAAAACTCGACCTCATAAGATCATTCGACAAAGTATTGAGCCTCGATTTGATAAGTGAATATCACGAAAAAGAACACCCTCAACACGAAGAAATCATGGCTCTCATTGAAAAACGTGCCGAATTCAAAAAGCAGCACAAGTTCACTGAAGCCGATGGCATAAGAGGAGAACTCGCCGCTCGTGGAATCGAACTTGTAGACACGAGAGAAGGAACTATATACAAAATGACGGAAGTAGATTAAAAACTCTACTTTTTTCATTTGAGAAAGGAACGACATGAAAACGAAAAAAATTCTTTTAGGTACTTTACTTGTATTGATCTTAAGCGCACTTTACCACGACATCTACGAACTATTTCCAAACACGATAACCTCGTTTTTCTTTCCGATCGATGAATCCATATGGGAACACAACAAGATGATTTTACTTGCCTTCATAACTTGGGCTATTTTGGAAAAAATCTCGATGAAATCATCGAAAAATTCTTTGTTCAAAAATTTGGTCGCCTGCGTCACAACGATCATTCTCGTTTTGACAATATTTACACCAGTATTCCTTTTTCTTTTGAATAAAAATGACAACTTATTTGTGACTCTCACGATTTACACCATCTCTATTGTGATCGGCTTCACTTTGAGCGAAAAGATAGATCTTGCCGATTGTCCAAAACTAGAATTTCTCTCATCGATCGGCTTCGCTTTATTAGTTGTAACTTTTGCCATCATGACTTATTATCATCCGAACAATATCTTGTTCGAAGATTATACAAAAATATCCAATCGACAAACACGCTAGATTGGCCTGTAGAAGTGCATTTTTCTTGCATTTTTGACCTTTTTATAGTATCCTTTAGTGATGGAAAGAAGTGACAAACTTATGGATAAAATTATAAATATCGCGGTCGTCGCCCACGTCGATGCCGGAAAAAGTACACTAGTAGATGCTCTTTTAAACCAAAATGGAGTCTTTCGCGACAATGAAGAAGTAAAAGACTGCGTGATGGATTCGAACGATATCGAAAGAGAACGTGGAATAACCATATATTCGAAAAATTGCTCTATAAAATATAAGGATTATAAAATCAATATAGTAGATACACCAGGACACGCCGATTTCTCATCGGAAGTAGAACGTGTCATCAGAACTGTAGATACCGTCATCTTGATAGTAGATGCCGCCGAAGGACCGATGCCTCAAACTAGATTCGTGCTAAAGAAAGCCCTCGAACAAAATTTGAGACCTATACTTTTCATAAACAAAATAGATAAAAAGGACGCTCGTCCTGAAGCTGTAGTCGACATGACATTCGATCTATTCTGTGAATTGGGTGCATCCGATGAACAATTGGAATTTCCTATCGTCTATGGTACGGCGAGAGACGGAATTGCAAAACTTTCTATGGACGAAAATTCCGATTCTATCGCTCCACTTTTAGAGACAGTTTTGAACCAATGCGAACCGTACGTAGGAAGCGAATCCGATTCCTTACAATTGCAAATCTCTAACCTCGATTACGACGATTACATCGGAAGATTAGGAGTAGGCCGCATCACAAAAGGAAAAATAAAAAGTGGTGAAACTGTGACTCTCGTCAAAAACGATGGAGAAGTCACCAACTTCCGAGTATCTAAACTCTTCGTCGAAGAAGGAATCAAAAGAGTCGAAAAGAAAGAAGCATACTATGGAGATATCGTCACTTTGGCAGGTTGTGCTCATATTTCGATAGGAGATACCATTTGTGAAAATGGAAAATCGGAACCGTTGCCACCTATAGAAATAGAACGACCTACATTAAGTATGAATTTCCTCGTCAATTCGGGACCTTTTGCTGGAGACAGTGGTAAATTTTTGACGACGAGACATATAAGGGAAAGATTAGAACGCGAACTCGAAACCAACGTTGGACTCGAAGTAGAAGAACTTTCCGGATCGGACGGCTTCAAAGTAAGTGGACGTGGAGAACTACATTTGTCTATTTTACTAGAAAACATGAGACGAGAAGGTTACGAACTATGTGTCAGCAAACCTCAAGTTTTGATCGAAGATAGAGCCGACGGCAAATACGAACCATTCGAAACGGTAATCGTCAACTGTCCAAATGACTATGCAAGTACAGTAATCTCAGACCTTCAAGAGAGAAAAGGATTATTGCTCCTCATGAACTCAGATTCCGACAACTTTACACATATGGAATTTTCTGCTCCGACACGTGGATTGATAGGGTATAGAAGTGCATTTATTACGAATACTAAAGGTGAAGGTACTATGATACGCAGTTTCGATGAGTATAAACCTTACGCCGGAAGTATGACGACACGTAAAAATGGTGTCTTAGTTAGTATGGAAACTGGAAAAACTCTCGGTTACTCATTGTTTAATTTGCAAGAACGTGGTACACTTATAGTAGGACCGCAGACGGATGTATACATTGGAATGATAATCGGTATTCATAACCGTGATAATGACCTCAATGTAAATCCATGCAAAAATAAAGAAATGTCCAACACGAGAAGCAAATCTGCCGATGACGCAATTGCTTTAGTAACACCACGTACATTCAGTTTAGAAGAAGCACTCGAATTTATCGAAGATGACGAATACGTAGAAGTTACTCCAGCAGCCATCCGAATCAGAAAGGCGATTCTCGATCCTAAAGACAGGTATAGAGTTACCAAATAATAAAAGAAAGAGGAGTTAATTTATGGAACGTACCCCTAGCAGCATTCAAAAAGAAGAATTTAGAAAGACACTCAAATCGACATTGGATGGATTCCTACAAGAAAATCCCAGTAACATCAAAAAACTAGCCGAACATTTAGATATTTCTGAACAAGAAATACAATATGCTAGTGATAATTATACATTTGTCGATTTGATCACATTTTCTCAAATAGGAACCGCAATAGAAACATTGCGAAAAAAAATGGAGACAAACATACAGGATCAAATGAAATCAGCTAGAGAAAAACGCAACCAAGAAAATGCCCAATTAGTTAGATCTATCCGAGACAAAATAATGAATTATCTTCAAATGTTCCCTGACGAAGGATTGGAAAAATTGGCTGCTAAATGTAGTAAAACCCAAGAAGAAGTATTGAACATCTTAGGGAATACAAAAATAAAGGGATTAGAATTGTTACAATTGAACAATGCTCTTGAAGAAATAATGAACAATGTAAAATCTACAACTTTCGGTCCAAACGAACCTTCAACGGCAGGTAGTGCCGTACCCTTCGAAGATGATGCTGAAGCCAATTTCACGACAACCCCACAGCCACAAATAATAGAAGATGCTGAAGGTTACGAAGATCCGACTACGATGCTCGAAACTATCAAAGAATATACTAAAGATAACAAAACCGCCATATTTACTATCGAACAGTTTAGTCGTCTAACTACTGAAGAAATTGTAAATATCATAAATGGTCAAACGATTAAAATGAGCGATTTAAACACAATATATGGGGTTGTAGCCACATGCATCATGGCCGAACGCGATGTCAAGGCGTATAATGCAAAATAGAACGAATGTGTTCTATTTTTTTTGTCCTTGTTTTATATTGTGATCTCTCAAAAACATTTCGATGTAATTCAAATTCTTAAATTTACCAACTAGCCATTTTGGCTCTATAAGTTTTTTATTGTCAGGCCCGCTCAATAATCTATGGACGACGACCGCTTTATCCAACATTTCTAATTGTTTTCCTAAAATACGAACATACTCTTCCTGAGACAATAAAGTAAAATGTTCGCGATCATACAACTCGGCCAACGCTGTTCCTTCTTCGATAAACAACATATGAAACTTTATTCCTTGTACATTTAAACTGTTTACATATTTGATAGTCTCGATCATCATCTCTTCGGTCTCGTAAGGCAATCCATTTATCACGTGAACTACGACGTCGATTTTCCGACGCCTCAATTCCCGAACACAAGAAGTAAATTCATCGACTGTATGTCCCCGATTTAAAAATTTGAGTGTTTCATCGAAAGATGACTGCAGACCTAATTCTATAGAAAGATAAGTTTTTTGATTGATTTCTTCTAACAAATCGTATATTTCTCCAGTAAAAGCGTCACATCTCGTCGATATACATAATCCCACTACCTCGTCAAAGTCCAATAGTTCCTCGTATATCTTTCTCAATTCTTTCACATCTGCATAAGTGTTAGTATTCGCTTCCAAAAAAGGTATGAATTTAGCATTGGGCCACTTTTTATAAAGAGTATCTTTTACTTGCATAAATTGCTCTTTCAAAGAAAGATCTTTATCCCCGATACCGATGCTGCCATTACAAAATATGCAACCACCGAACCCTTTAGATCCATCCTTGTTTGGACAATCAAACCCAGCATCGAGACTGACTTTGCACACCTTAAAACCAAATTTTTTTTTGTAAAATTCATCTAAACTTTTATAGTTTTTTTCTTTCATAATTCATCACTTAGACAATTTTATCATATAATTTAAAAAAATATTTACAATATTTGAAAATGTTATTATAATATTTTTGGAAGAAGGAGAAGTTTATGAACAACACAGAGATTTTTGAGAAGAAAATGAAAGCCGGAAAAGGCAAACTAATCGTTGGATTAATTCTGATCGTAGTCTGCCTTTTCAATGAACTAAGTTTCTATATGGTCATGAAAGGAATCAAAGATGATCCTGTGGCTTTCGAAGATGTAGAAAAAGTAGGGGAGTATACATGTGTCGATGCTATATCGGTTTCTGATGGATTTGCCGATTATGGAACAGACACATCTACATCATATTCAGCGTACTACATCTTAGATGAAGACAATTTCTATATTGCCGGTATGAACAAAAGCAAATTTAAAGAATTTGATGCCCTCATCGATTATTACACAGAAGGTGAAGAAGACGACGAAATGCCAGATCCAGTACCTGTATGTGGAATAACCGAAACTGTTCCTACAAACTTGAGAAAATATGGCGTAGAATATTACAACAAATTGTTCCCAGAAAACAAAATAACTTATGCCGATTTTGATGCTAATTTCAAATATTTCATCAATACGAATAGAGGTCCGGAGGAAGATTTCGCGATCAGTTCTATGGTAGCAGGCATTTTCCTATTAGCGGGAGCCATAGTTTTGGGATTGTATTTTAGAGATGTTCACAAAACTAAAAAAACTCTCACCAAATATGCTAATGAGATGGACAAAATTAAAATGGAAGTAGGTTCGCCTGAAACTATATACGAGCCAAAAGCTAGAATATTCATCACTAATGAGAGAATCATCAATGTAGCAAACGGATTGGAAATTTACGAATTCAAAGATATAGTATGGATCTATCCTCATGAATTGAGACAAAATGGTTATACTACTCAACGCTCTATCTACATCGTCACAAGCGATACGAAAGCACACCTCGTCGCAAACATCAACACCAGCAAAAAGAACAACTTGATGTTCGACGAAATCTACGAATCTTTACTTTTGAGAATGCCAGACGCATTACATGGCTACACACAAGAAAACAAGAATAAAATTAAAGAAATGTCCAAGAAGAAATGATCTTTGTAAAATATATGTAAAAAATTGTCCCATTAGTTGAAATCGAAGCAGTATTCTTGTATGATTAAGATACTGGAGAGTGATTAAAAATGATTTATCCTTCGATAGACAAACTCCTGAATGTAGTTCATTCTAAGTACGAACTCGTGCATGTTATTTCTCAAAGAAGTAAGCAAATGCACGAATATGACAATTACCAAATGAACGAGAAGGACTACAAAAGTTCTAAAAACATCGGACGTGCAATGGAAGAACTCGAAAAGGGATTGATTAAAGTTACAAATAATACAAATGATTAAAAAAAACTTGATTATATCTACCGATTATGGTAGAATAATCAGTGTTCTGGGGGACTAGCTCAGTTGGCTAGAGCATCTGCCCTGCACGCAGAGGGTCGCGGGTTCGAGTCCCACGTCCTCCACCAATATAGAACATAAAGTCCTCAATGAGGGCTTTTTTCTTTAAATGCTGTGCGAAAGTACAACGGCTCATATGCGAAAGGAAGACAATTATGAAAATCGATTTTTCAATTAAAAAATACTTATTCATCTTAATATGCCTAATCGGATTTATCCCTACAATAAATGCAGCGACTAACAATGATGTTAGTCAAACAAAAGTTCTCGATTTGAAAGACACTGTAGAAGATATCGACTTAGAATTCAAAGGAACGAACTACAAAGAAGCCGATGACCAAGTGGTCGTATACCTCTTTCGTATGGAAGATTGCACACACTGTCATGACGCTATTAAATTTTTCAATGATATTGTAGAAGAATACGGCGATAAATTTAAAATGCGCTCCTTCGAAATAAGTAAAGTCAGTGCCAACAACGAGCTCTATAAAAAAGTATATGAATATTTGAAAATCAAAGAAGGTGTTCCACTCATTCTGATCGGAGAAAGTGTCTTCCGTGGTTTTAAAGAAGATACGAAAGATAAAATTAAAACAGCTATCGAAAAAAATTATGAAAATAAAATTACATACGACATATTCGACGCAATGGAACGCAGTCAAGAAGAGAAGAAAAAACCTGCTTCTATCATCATATTTGCCTTCATAGGATTGATACTCATAATAATAATTTTAATATTTGCAAAAAAAGAATAAGTTTAAAATTCACCTGATCTTAGGTGAGTTTTTGTTTTCAAATACCCCAAAACAAAAGGTTTTCGGTCCAAATGTTAACCTCGGTTGACAAATTTCCAACCGGAAATGGTAGAACGCAACTATAGAAGCGTGTATAATTTAAGGCGAGGTGAAAAAATGAATCTAGGAAATAAATTGTTGTCCCTTAGAAAACAAAAAGGACTATCACAAGAAGAAGTTGCCGATAATTTGGGAGTATCTAGACAAACAGTATCCAAATGGGAAACCGACCAAAGTACTCCCGACTTTGATAAAATAATTCCTCTTTGTGAATTATACGAAATTACAGCAGATGAACTCTTAAAGGGAGAAACATCGAAAAAAACAAAGGAAACTAGAGAATCTCTTGATGATGAACGAATGTTAACTAAGAAAGGCAAATTCATTGGCTTTGGAGTATTTCTTTACTTTCTCGCTACTGCTTTCTTTATGATGAGTACGGAAGTGGACGGTTACTCACCGATCAATGGACTAGTCGTATTCTTGGTCATATGTGGATTAGCCACCTACTCGATAATATACGGAAATATTGTTTACAAAAATAAAAATATCAAAAATAAGAAATTACAATCCCGACTATTTCGTCCCATATTTATAATTATAAGTTTACTCGCGACGACCATCTACTTTGTAGTAAGCTTTACAACTTTCGCGTGGCACATAACTTGGCTGATATGGATAATTTATGCAGCCATAGTAGAAATAGTAAGATTGATATTCATGTTGAAGGAGGAAAAAGATGAAGAATAGACACATGACAATCGCAGTTATAGTACTTCTCGTCATAGTAGTCATAATTCTCACATCTTTATTGACGATCATGTTAAAAAGAAATATACATTTTGGAACGAAGACAATTATGAAAGAAAAGATAGTGGACGAAACATATACAGAATCATTTGAAACGATTTCTATCACGGCAGATGCTGCCGACGTCGAGATAAAAAATTCGAATGATGAAAAAATACATTTGATCATATACGGTGATGAAGAAAGGACTACCGTTTCTAGTTCATCTTCAAAACTCGAGATCGAAACTAAAGCCAAAAGATGTTTTGGAATTTGTTTCGACATAAAGATCACTAAAGTGGAATTGTACATCCCTGAGTTTTATGAAAACGATTTAAAAATCAAAAACAAGTACGGAGATATAAAGATAGAAGATCTTCCATCCACAAACGCCGAAGTCACCGCAGATTGTGGAAACATAAATATAGACAAAATAGCCAAAGCACGTATTGAAAATAATTATGGAAATATCTCGATCGACTCTATCGACGAAGCCAAAATAGTCGCCAAATGTGGAGACATCGATATAGAAAATTTGAAAAATGGAGATATAACCAATAATTTGGGCGACATAAAAATATCAGAAATCATAGGAAAAGTCGACATCCAAGAAGATTGTGGAAATGTAGAAATTTCATCGATGACATTAGAAAAGGATTCTAGTATAGAAAATTCTCTCGGTGACATCACAATAGGCGATACTAACGAAATATATATCGACGCTCGAACTTCACTTGGGGATGTCAAAATAGATAACAACTTCCACCAATCGGACATTACTCTAAAAATCAAAAACAGTGCCGGAAATATCAAAGTTAGAAATTGACAAAATAAAAACTATGTTCCTAACGTATTGTAAGTAGAACATAGTTTTTATATTCTTATTCTTCTATGAAAGTCAACTCGGCAGGTTTTTGAAAATACATCTCTTCAAATTTTTCGTTGTATTCCACTGAATCGAAAATTTCGGGCATCTCTTTTTTAAACAGCAATAAAAGTGGTATCAATAGTTGCTGAATTGCTGGATGAGCATGAACTGTCGCACGCAATGATAAAATATGCTTCCATTCTCTTATGTTTGCTGTCATTGAAACTTTTGCAGCTGTACTGTGAGGCAACAACATTCTCAATTGATCTGCTGTCGCTCCAGCTTCACTTAGAGCCAAATACTTCTTTTCAATTTCTTCCATAGATTCTTTCCATAATTCGTACATTGTACTGTTCTCTTCATAATTACATGGCTTTATAAATTTAATTTGTGCATCAAACTTATCTTTTCCATAATTACAATATCTAGTAGATTCAATCGAAAAAGAAGCAAATCTATGTCTAGTTAAATCCTTATAAACACCTATATCGCAAATCATCGTAATCGATATCTTTTCATGTTCTAAAATCGACTCATGGCCTCGATTTATACAATTTTTTAAAAGATTACTATAACTTTCATCAGTTATACTGCCCTCAGAACGATAACATGTTCTACAAGCTCTTTCTAATTTTTTCATGATAGCTTTTCCATCGAATTTTTCTACTTCGATTATTGGTTCTATAATTTTCATACCCTACCTCCTATTATAGACAAAATATCATATCTACATTAATTATATATGATCGAAGAAAAACTCGCAAGGCGAATTAGAAAAAAATTTGACATGATTATTATTTGATAAGAATAGACAATCACATTTTTTTAGCAAGAAGTTATGAAAAAATATATCGCAATAGTGAGAGTTCTATTAAAATAAATCGAAAAAATTATTCCACTATTAAAAATAGTGATCAAAAAATACCATGTATCGGAACCACATTAGAGATAAGCGATTTTACATCTCTAAAAGATGATGTTCCGATAAGTACCACCACATGTGACTATTATTTTTTTGAAGGACAATATGGCATTAATAAATTGTTGCCAGCAGGATCGGTCGTAAGCCTATCCGAGTTCATAACTTCGCAAAAACCTAGTGCAAGTGATATAGAATTTTGGAGCAGTGACTCCGAAGAAGTTCATAAAGCTTTTGATAATATAGTTTTATCGGATCTAATATATAGCTTAGAAAAAGATATTGAAGGAGAAAAAACTACTTATACATTCGAAAATCAATTGAGCAGTTTTAAATGCACATCTACCGATGAAGAAATCATAACTCTCTTAGGTTATCGAGCTAGTACTAATCAAGAAGACATTGGATATAACTACGTCTACAATGTTTTTGATAGCAAAATATATTACATTGGTCTATATAAAGAAGACGCTTTTGTAACAGTCGAAGAATCGCGTGTTGAAGGTGGAAAAACTTTGAGCGAATATAGAAAAATGTTCGGCGGAGACTTCCAATACCATGACGATTCTAATAAGAAGATACCTACAGAACAGGAAAATGAAACATCTTTTGATGACAATACTCCACCTAAAGACATTACTAACGAAGAACCATCATCGAGTGAAGAACTTCTCACAGTTAAAGATTTAGAAGGAAATCTAGATAAAATAAAAAAATACCAAAATGTTAAAGTTGTAGATCTATCTGCAATTCCAGATAAAGATAGTGTTTCACCTTTTTTAGAAAAGGGAATAAAATATCTTTTCATTGATGAAAAAAAAGATCTCATTATATCTATGACTGATGATAAAATTAAAGAATATTTATTAATACATGAACGTATCGATGGTACTGCATATTTCAGTTTTACGGATGGTGAAAACGGAATAACATGTACATTAAATTATGCTGACTTCATATGTACATTAGATGAATTCTTGAATAAGAATGGACTAGAAAATCATGTAAAAGACTCTTATAAGTATGGCGATCTTGCTCAAATTGAACAAGGATTTAACTCTAGAACAACACAAAAATATAGTGCGGATGAAATCGTAATCGTCGATTTGGGAGAAAATTTAGAATATCCTAGATACTCTATCTTCCGAAGAAAAAAAGACGTATATAGAAATCCTCAAGAGACTGCATATATAACTGAACCACAATCTGAAAACCCAGTGTACTATTTTAATTTATCAAAAACCGATAGTATTGCTGCATCATCATTGAGTTTATCGGAGTTTATACAATCGTGCCTAGATCACAATATAGAATGGGCCACAAAAATTACTTGGCAAGAAGAGTATTCTGACATGGATTTAACACTCATCGAAGATATGATAAATGGATATGAAAATTTTGGACTAACCGCCGATATAAAAAACAGTATCGATGGCAAAGTTCTTACATTAAAAGAACAAGAATGATTAACCTTTTAAAAATAAAATGATCCTTCACTTTAAGTGAAGGATTTTTATTTGAACAATCGTACATCATCATGATATAATGAAATCGATATAAAATAATAGGAGGTATTATTTATGGACGAAAAAATAGCATTTTATTTCACTGAAGATGGCGAATATGCCCCAAAAGAAGGACTACCTTTCAAAAAAAGGCACAATGTGGCCGCAATAATCAAATACGAAAAACAATATTTATTTTTGACTTGGTTAGAGACGAATTACAGTTATTCTCTAGTAACAGGGGGGATTGAAGAAGGAGAAGAAAAAGAAACAGCCATACGAAGAGAAGTGATTGAAGAAACAGGATACACAAATATAAAAAATATAACTCCTATAGACTGTATTAATGTATCTAGATTTTATGTGGAACACAAAAAAGAAAATAGAGAAGCCGTGTATTATCCATATTTAGTAGAACTCAACTCTCTAGAAAAACAAGAAATCGATGATGCCGAAAAGAAAGAACACGCTTCAATATGGATGTCAGAAGATGAATTGGACTTTGCCCCTTTATTTGAAAATCATCGCAAAATGCTAAATGAGGCATTGAAAACTGGTAAATGAATCACTCGAAACTGTCAAAATACATTGATATATATAATCTTATTGATAATCACGTTGACAAATAAGATTAATGTGAAACTTTTGGGGATAATTTGTATAATTTTTTTACTTACTTCAATCATAAATAGATTATACACATCATCGAAAAAAATGTGAAATGCTCCTTATTCAAAGTAAAGACGATTTATTTGAACAATTGAATTAATCTAAAGTGCACTCTCTCTATACCCCGTCAATGTTTTCAAATATTATATGACAAAATAGAAACAGAGTTATTAGGAGTAAAAGTATGAAATTAGAAAAAATAGGAAAGTTTATTGCAGAAATGAGAAACGAAATGAATCTCACACAAAATCAGTTGGGAGAGCTTCTCGGAGGAATTGACAGGCGAACAATATCAAAATGGGAAACAGGAAAAATCGCCCCAGACATTTTGTTGTTGGAATCGATAGCAGATAGTTTAAATATAACAGTAATAGAACTCCTTAAAGGGGAAAAAAGTATTAATGAAAAAATCGAAAAAAATAACACTATGGATTCTATCAAAACATCAGATGAAATATCATATAAAAAAACGAATAGATTAAATAATAATGAAGAAGCAATTGATAGTAAAGTCACTGATATAGGACACATAACAACAGAAGCAATTCAGTTTTATAAAAATAAAATTATAAAAATTTTCATCAGTATTTTATTTATAATAATTACTATAATTACAATAGTAGTGCTTACTTTAAATTATTATAGATATAACATCATAAATATTGAAGGTAGAAATGAAGAATTTTATATATCTGGAACATTGGTATATAACAAAAAAGACTATATTGTTCTAATAAATAATATTTCTTACTCAAACATTTATATGGGAACAGATAAAGAGATAAATGCAAAATATTTAAAATTGTCACTTTTAAATAATGATGATTCACTTGTATCATATGAAATTGATGAAAACAATAATCAAAATTATATAAATGACTTACTTAAAAATGTTTCAATAAGTTACAATAGTACAAATGAAGATAAAAAAATGTCACTCAAAAATTTAATTCTTCTTATAGAATATACTGACAAAAATGATAGTAAGAATTCAATAACTATACCGTTAAATGGATAAGCGTATTTTTTGCGACATCCTCGCGCACTTTCTATGCTTTATTATATATATGTTCTTTTATAAAATGAAGTTATGACACAAAACTTTCTTAATTTTGAAAGATTTGTCATTAGAAGTGAGAAAAGAATCATGAATTTAAAATTATTCTCTTTATTAACAGTAATAACTACAGCATTTATAACTAATGTTAGTGCTGTAAGTTCATCTACCATGCAACTTGCTCAAAGCTTAACACCAGATTCAGTTATAAATACTACTGTGTATAAACTTACTACAACAAAAAGTAATTCCGTAACTAGACCTGATACTTCAGTTATAAGTGGGTACACAGCATTGCCAAATACAATAACCGACACTGATAATGGTAGAAAAATGATAGTTACGTTGATGGAAGAAGATCAATATCCAAACGAAGATGATAAAGTTAAGGCCTATACTTGGACTTCCCTGGAAATTCAACTACTGCAACTGGCAGACTTTTTTAGTACAGTATATCTGATTACTGAGGAGCAAAAATTATGTCGACATTGATAGGGATTAAAAATCTAAATAAAGATTATGATAAACAAAAAGTTGTAGAAAATTTTAACTATTATTTTGATGATAAGGGCTTCTATGTTCTAATGGGATCATCAGGATGCGGAAAAACAACACTAATCAATTCGATTATGGGGTTAACTGATTTTAAAGGAGAAATATCTATCAATGAAACAACTTACGAGAATCAAGTTCAATATGATAATATTAAAAATTTTACAGGTTACATTACCCAAGACGTACAACTAATAGAGTATTTAACCATCGAGGACAATATCAAACTGTCTTGCGCAGATGATAAAAAAATACAAGAAATTATAGAACACTTACACATTGAAAAAATTCTAAAAAATTTCCCCGGAGAAATATCAGGAGGCGAAAAACAACGAGTCGCGATCGCTCAATGTTTAGTTCAAAACAAAAAAATAATAATTTTAGATGAACCAACTTCTTCTTTAGATAAAAAGAACAAAATAGAAATCTTTAAACTATTAAAACAGATTAGTAAAGAAAACCTCGTTATATGTGCAACACACGACAAAGAAATTATAGATTATGCATCTCACATTATCAATATATCTGAAAAATCCTTTAGAAGCATCGAAGATTTCAAAACTACCAAGATTATCAAAAATAACAATACATTATCTAAAAGAAAAATAACACCATATATATTTAAACAGCGAAAATATAAAAATCGAGAAAAGAAATCTGAAATTATTATAATAGTGGTGTTCATACTGTGTATTTTGACGACATTTCTATGTACAAAAGATCCCGATAAGATTTTAAATTCCATGGTAAATTTATACAATGTCAACTATCTAAGATTGGAATGTAATGATGAAAAGAAATGTTTAGAAGACTTTAAACGTAATAAAGTTATACATCATTCTTTTATTTACAATTTAAATATTCCACAAGATTTTGAAAATGAACCAGACGGGGGAACTATAAAACTCGATTATGACCCCACTTTATTAACCTTGCCATATGATAAAGAACTTTTCCCTTATCAAGATGAAATACTCTATGGTAGTTATTTTACAAATGAATATTCGATTATCTTAAACTATGAAGCAGCATACTCGTATAGCCTAATCAATCAGGTCGATATGCAAAATATTATCGGAAGGACGATCCATATCGATCTATATGGAAAATCGGCGAACTTCGAAATTGTAGGCATATTTGATAAATTATCTCCTGAAGCTGATAAATATTTAAACAGTAACATGTATTTTGAAAGTCAAGCTGAACAAACATTTATAAATGATAAATTTACAAATAACTTCGGAAAACAAGGACAGCCAAAAACGACATACTTCGTCTATTTTAAAAATAGCAAAGATCTAATAAAATATTATAAACATGGAAACAAAGACTTCATTAAAATTCAAGACATGAACGACTTCTTCGTAGAACACAAGATTATGCTAGAGTCGGCCGCAATATATTTATATCCGGCCATTTTAATAAGTATCATAATTAGTGTAGTATTTTACTTTCAAACCAAACTTATCGAAATAAAATATAAAGATTATACCTTCAGTATTTATGAATATTATGGATATGATATAAAAGAAGTAAAAAGAGCGTACTTTAGTTATTTAGTTTTAGATATTATACACAAATATTTAATTTCTTGTATATCAGCTATCATTCTATCGAAAATAATCGACGAAATTAACAACCGACTCGTATTCTTTAAATATCAACTATTTAGCATCAATATCAATTACATAATAGGAATGCTTTTCTTACTAATATTCGTAGCAACAATAATAGACTATTTCTTCTTTAAAAAGATGAAGACTGTCGGATGGTATGAAAACATCAAAAAAGAAAGAGATCTTATATAAGGAGCAAAAATCGTATGAAAAAGAACCAAAAAACATACCACGAATCAAAATAGAGCAATAAGCGAGTTGAATTAAATGATTAAATTAAAAAATATTTATAAAAATTACGGCAAAGAACGAGTACTACAAAATATCAATTTTACTTTTCAAGACAAAAAGATATATGTCATTAAGGGAGTAAGTGGATGTGGTAAATCGACGCTTTTAGGAATAATCGCGGGTTTGAATACGGACTACACAGGGAACTATTATTTTGATAATACACTTGTAACCAAAAAGAATATAAAAACAATAAGACAAAGAATAGGATATATAAATCAAAAAAGTATGCTTATAAGTAACATAAGTGTCTTAGATAATCTTCTCTTTATCAAAAATAATAAAACTAAAATAAAACATCTAGCCAATGAGTTTGATGTTTACCATATTCTCCACAAGATGCCAAATGAAATATCAGGTGGCGAACGTCAAAGAATAGCTATCATAAGAGCTTTACTTACGAATCCAGATATAATAATAGCTGATGAACCTACTTCTTCATTAGACCAAGAGAATTCACTCAAATTTGTAAATTATCTTAAAAAGATTAAAGATAGAACTATCATAATTGCAACGCATAAAGATATTTTCGATCAATGCGCAGATGAGATAATTAACTTGGATTATGGCATTATAAAAGAAGAACATTCTCAAAAACACTTTGACGAAATCGTATCTCCTATAAAATCAGTTAACTCTCCTAAATTAAATTTTAAAAATAGCATCAAATATGTCAAAAAAAGAGCAACTAGAAACAGTTGGATTAAGAATATATTCCTAATCTTTATCTTTTTCATCATATTCGCCACCGTAGGAATTAAGCTAAATTTCTATGATGAATATATTAAGTATTCAATGAAAGATTACCCTTATCATGTCATTGATATAGACTCTATTTCTTATGACGAACTGAGTAAAGAAGAGGAATTTGAATTATATGAAAACTATACTTATAAAGAAGATGATTTTACTGTATATGAATATTTTCCTTATGAGGATAGTAATTTCAAAATTCCTGGAGTGTTAGAATTCGGAGAATTCCCTAAAAAAAATACACAAATAATAGTTAATAAGGAATTCATAAATTCTGTAATGCATATTGAAGACTATAAAGATGCTATAGGTAAATCTTTTATTATTAAGAATCAAGAATATGAAATAAGTGGTATAATTGCGGGTAAAGTAGAGAATACTTTTAACGAAAAAGATTGCAATGCTTACTATACAGGAATATCTGGACCTGCTGCATTCATCGATTACGATATTATGAAGGAAATTGGTGTAAAAACAAGAGGATTTTTAGATTATAAAATGTATAAGTATGTAGGCAAGAACCAGATATACGATAAAAATTATAAATATAAAGATTTACTTTTCATAAGTATGGCATATAGAGTATATGAAAACAGAATAGCTAACACATGTAGTGTCGCCAATATGTTTGCTGACATATCGTTCATAGCTTTAACTATCCTCAGTTTAATAGGATTTATGTTCATATATAACAAAATAAATTTAGACCTTTTCTATCGTCAAAAAGAATTTGGCTACTTTATGGCTTTTGGATTAGCAAAAAAAAGAATATATTTTCTAGTTCTATACGAATACATGATAAACATAATCAAAAACTTATTAACGGGTTGTGCACTCTACTACGTTGCTTCTTGGATAGTTCATTATTACATAGGATTAAACCTTATTATTTCACCATGGTATACTACATTAATTACTTTAATAATAATTACATATACCATTTTGGTAATAGTTCTACCACTTAGAAAATATTTAAAAAAGGATATATATAGATTAATGAATAATTAATCTCAAACATTAAGAGACTATAATAATAGCAATTAAACAACTTTATTATAGTTTTTATTTTTACCATAAAATACTAACTATGGACTTTTTCTGGGGAATAATAAGGGTATACTTATGGACTACCAAATGTTATAATGTGGTAAAGTGAAATAAGTATGCATAATTCACTCATTTGCCAATTTGAGTTTAGGTAAAAAAATAACTTGACAAGAAAAAATCAGAGAATGTGGA
>CAOJEC010000012.1 GCA_948433885.1 uncultured bacterium
ATCCAATTATCATTTAAGGTATTCCAGAAGGGTTACCTATTTTTCTGTTCTTTGACTGAACTGTAACCATTTTTCATGCGTTTATCCTGTGATGAGAGGCGAGCCTATTTACAAAAGCATCGTTTTAAGGTAAAATTACTATGGTGAACGATATGACTAATATATTGAGGCGAATAAATAGAAACAATTTGGTGCCGAGAATCATATCTCTACTCATAAGTGCATTCGTATTGACTTTTATTTATAATAAATTTTTGGTAACTAATCAGATAGTAGTCGGCGGTATAAGCGGACTTGCCATATTGATAGAAAAAGTCTTTCACATAAGCACGACTTTGTTTATAAATGCTTCGAATGTCATCTTAGTCATTTTGAGTTTTGTCATCTTGGGTAAGAGTAAAACTATCGATCAACTTATCGGATGTATAGTCTACATTCTCATGTTGAACGTCACTGCGCCTTTGGCTGACAAGATAGACTTTGCATTCGAATCGCAGATACTCATGATAATTGTCGTTTCACTCGTGTATGGAGTTTGCAATGGTATAATTTATAGAGCGGGATATTCGACAGGAGGTACGGACTTTTTGTCGCAGATTTTGTCTTTGAAAATGAAAAAATCGATTACTCAAGTCAGCTTGGTGATCTACATTTCTATAATATTGATGAGTGCGTTCATCTTGGAGATTTCTCAAGTTTTGATGTCCATATTCATAATTTATGTCTCCAATAAGATAACCGACGCGGTGCTGTTCGGCATAAGCTCATCAAAAATGGTGTTCATCTTATCTGAACACAACGACGAAATAGAAGACTTCGTCATGAATAAAATTAAAATAGGTGCTACGGAACTGAAGGTCCGCGGTGGTTATAAAAACGAGCAAAAGCAAATGCTTCTATGTGTCGTGCACAATACACAGTACGAAAAGTTCAAAGGGAGCATTTTGAAAATGGATCCGACTGCTTTCATAATAACGGATGAGTGTTATGAAGTAAGTGGTGGAACTAAGTATGCGATTTTACCTTTCTGATGTCAAATGTAAGTATTTGCCATCGTTAAAAGGGTAGTAATATGTTATAATTTGATATAGGGTGTGATGTAAATTGAGTTTTATAGAACTACAAAATGTGTATAAAATTTATAAAAATGGTGTGACAGCCATCGCCGATGCCGATTTAAAAATCAAAAAAGGAGATTTCGTCTTCGTCATCGGACATACGGCGTGTGGTAAGTCTACACTCATCAAGATGTTGTATAGAGAAGAAAAACCTACGAAAGGAAATGTCTTCGTGGGAGGAATAAATGTAGCAAAGTTGAAAAACAGTAAAGTGTATAAACTTCGAAGAAAGATCGGTATCGTCTTCCAAGATTACAAACTTTTACCTAAGATGACGGCATACGAGAATGTGGCCTTCGTTTTGGAAAGTTATGGATATAAAGCGACCGAAATAAAACCGAAAGTCATCGAAGCCTTGGCGAGAGTCGGACTGAAAGAAAAACTTAGAAGTTTTCCCGACGAGATGAGTGGTGGAGAGCAACAAAGAGTCTGCATTGCTCGTGCGATAGTCAATAAACCGAAAGTTCTCGTTTGTGATGAGCCTACGGGAAATTTGGATCCGGAAACTTCTAAAGAAATTATGAAAGTCATCGAAGATATAAACAAAGAGATGGGAACTACGATCATCATGGCGACCCATGACAAAGACATAGTCAACAGGATGAAGAAAAGAGTAGTCGTTATCGAGAATGGATGTATCGTAGGAGATTACGAGAAAGGAAGTTATAAAGTAGATGAAGCCCATTAGAATTTTAGGTAGAAGTATATCTAGTGCCTTCAAAAGCGTAGTGCGTAATTTTAGTCTCAGTGTTGCTTCTATCTCTTGTATAATTATCACACTGATCATCGTCTCATTTGCTATCTTATTGAGTGTCAATGTCAACAATTTCACCAAAAGTATAGAAAGCGATTTGACGATCGTCGTCTTTGCCAAAGAAGGTACGGTAAAAGAAAATGTCGATACCCTCAAAAAGGAGATCGACTCTATTCCAAATGTCGTGGACATCGAATATAAGAGCAAAGAAGATTTAAAAAATGAAATGAAAAGGGAGAATGAAACTTACAAGAATATCATCGATAAATGGGGCGACGAGGTCAATCCACTTCCCGATAGTTTCATCATCACGGTCGAGAAGATCGAAGATATAAAAGAGACAGCTAGTACGATTCAGAATCTCGAGCATGTAGATGCGGTTAGATATGGCGAAGGAGTCGTAGAGAATTTAGTAGATGTGTTCGGAATAATAAGAAATATCACCATAGTCGCGGTGATCGCATTGATTTTCGTCACAGCATTCTTGATTAGCAATACGATCAAGATTACGATCTACAGTAGAAAAAATGAAATAGACATCATGAGACTAGTCGGAACTTCCAATACGGTCATAAGATTACCTTTTTTGTTCGAAGGGTTGTTCTTAGGGGTTATCGGAAGTATCATACCTGTTTTGTGTACAATATACGGTTATGTTCTTCTTTACGATAAGATGGGCGGAGTATTGTTCACGGACATAATGCCTCTCATATCGCCTTACAATTTCGTATTCAAAGTCAGTGGAGTGTTGATCATCATAGGAGCTTTGGTCGGCATGTACGGAAGTTATAAATCCGTTAGAAAGTATTTGAAGATATGAAAAAGAAATTAAAAAGGGTCGGTTTGGTTTTGTTGATTACAGCAATGGTAATTCCCTGTTTTAAAGATCCTGTCGAAGTCGACGCGGCTACCAATGCCAAGACAATTGCCGAACTTCGCAAGGAGTTGAATGCTTACAAAGCAAAAAAACAACAAGCCAGTTCGAATCAAACTTTGACTCAAAATCAGATCAATCAAAACAAAAATTCCATCGCAGCAAAGCAAACAGAAATAGAAACTAGTAATAGAAAGATCGAGGAAGCGACAGCCAAGATCGGCGAACTCGAAGTAGAAATAGAAGATACCGAAGAAAAGATCAAAGAACTCATCCGTCAGGAAGCCATCGCGGATGGTGACAATGTGTATTTGGAATATGTCTTCGGTGCTAAAAACGTATCCGATTTCATAATTCGTTATAGTGTAAGCGAAAAGATGGCTGCCTATAATGAAGGTATGATAAACGATTTCGAAAGTAAAATAAAAGAAAACGAGCAATTGAAAGTAGATTTGGCAAATAGAAAAGTAGAACTAGCGAATCAAATTACTTCGTTAGAAGATTCTTTGGCTTCTCTAGGAAATCAATTGAACACTTTTGTCAAAGAAGCATTGGATTCCGATAAAGAAATTGCTGCGATCGAAAAATTGATAAAACAATATCAAGATGAAGGTTGTGGTGAAAACGATTTGATAAGCACTTGCTCAAAGATGCAAAGTGATACAGGGTTCTTGAGACCACTTACATTCGGAGTTAGAACTAGTAACTTTGGATATCGTATCAATCCGGTTACCGGTGCCAAGTACGATTTCCATTCGGGAGTCGACATCGGAGGAAATCGTGAGGGGACTCCTATATATTCGACAGCCAACGGTAAAGTAGCTATGGTCATCAATCGTTCTAGTTGTGGTGGTAACCAAGTTTATATTCACCATACCATAAATGGAGTTCAATATACTTCGACTTACATGCACATGTTGAAAATAAATGTCAAAGTAGGAGATATAGTGACTAATAGAACTGTCATCGGAACAGTCGGTGGTACTTCTACTTCTACTTCTTGGGGTGGATACGATAGATGTACGACGGGTGCTCACTTGCACTTCAGTTTAGCTAAGGGATGGTACGGAGTGACTTATATGTATTATTCTCAATGGGTTGCAAATCTCGTCGATCCGGGAGCTAAACAGTATGCCAATATCCCAGGATACGGATTATATTTCAATTCGAGAAGTTGGTGATAAAACTTGCTGGAAAGGCAAGTTTTTTTCTTTATATAATATATAATCTATGATAGAATATACTTTGTTGAGAGGTCGATTTTATGAAGTCAGTAATCAAACATATTTTTAATAAAAGAGCGATTTTGATCTTTTTGATCGGATTGGCTTTCGTACTTTCTGTCGTGTCTTTGAGAATTTATTTCAGCAATTTGGATAAAACGGTCAGCGATCTTTTGAATAAGAAGGAAATTGTTTACGAGACAAAAAATAACGAGGTCAACAAGAACGGTTTTTATGTCGCCAATTTGGTGGACGATTTGAGGGAACTTGTCGAAAAGAAGAAACTCTCGACATTGACTTACGAGTTCGAAAATGAAAGCTTTTATTTTGATATCAGAGTACTATATGACGAGGAGGGAAATCCGAGTTTCGAAATCGAGAAAATAGGATGCCCAGAATATCAAATCAATGCACGCATGAACATGAGAGACGTCGAGTCTATAGAGTATCGTACAGGTAATCCCGATAAATCGACCGTATTGAAAATAAATCAAAAATACAATACCGATTATTTTGCGATGACATTGAAGACGTATTATTTCTTGGGAAACGACATAGAGTCCATAAGTTATAAGGATGATCATTTCTATTATATGACTTACAATCCCAATTACAAATCTTTGGAAGAAGCAGACAGTTGTTCTAAGGCGGTTACTTCTAAAATAGACGGATTCAGTACGAAACACTACTACTATAAATATGGCAAGATAAACTTCTTATCGGATTATTATCAAAAGTTGGCATCTAAAACGTTTACTGTGAAAAACAAGTGTGATGAATTATTTGAGAAGGTTAAAGATAATGAGTCATAGGAGATTGAATATTTAAAATAAATATGCTACAATACATTTGTCATTTGCGAAGATTGCGAATTTAGTAGAAATCTTTATACTTTCTAGAGAGTGACACATAATGCTGAGAGTGTCATAAGTCGATGAAGAATTTCGAATTTCGATCGCATGAGCAAACCGTCGTGTGGGGCGTTAACCTACAAATACGAGTGCTAGATTTTCTAGAATTAGGGTGGTACCGCGGATTATGAATGATTCGTCCCTTAGATCTAGAATTTTTTTAATGGAGGAAGGTTTTTATGAAAGAAAAAAAAGATAAGATCATACGAGATTTAGAAGATGCTTTGAGTAGTGTTTCTAATGCCGTAGAACTCTATGAAGTGAAGGCTGAATTCTTGGGTAAAAAGGGATGTGTGACCGAATTATCGGCGTCTCTCAAAACGATGAGTCCCGAGGAGAAAAAGAACTTCGGTAAGAAGTTGAATGAACTCAAAACGGCAGTCGAGGAGAAGTTGACTATCAAAGGAAAAGAGATCGAAAATAGAATCTTGAATGAAAAATTGGAAAAAGAGAAGATCGACGTTACTTTACCGGGTATGCAAATCAAATGTGGCTCTCCGAATATTTTGGAAGGATTGATCGAAAGTTTGGAAGAACTGTTCATGACGATGGGTTACGATGTAGTAGAAGGTCCGGAAGTCGAAAAGGATCTTTACAACTTCGAATTATTGAATTTACCTAAAGGTCATCCCGCCCGTGATGCACAAGATACATTTTATGTAAAAGATGACGAATTGCTTCTTCGCAGTCAAACTAGTCCCGTGCAAGTTAGAACGATGCTTGCGAATGAGGAGAAGGGACCAATTAGAGTCATTTGTCCTGGTAAAACTTATCGACGCGACGACGATGATGCGACTCATTCTCATCAATTTACTCAGATGGAAGGACTACTCATCGACAAGGGTGTGAGTTTGGCCGACCTCAAGGGAACTTTCGATATTATTGCCAAATTTTTGTTCGGCGAGAATGTCGACACGAGATTTAGAAGTTCGTTTTACCCATTCACTGAGCCTAGTGTCGAATTGGATGTCAGCTGTTTCAACTGTGGAGGAGAAGGATGTCCAATATGTAAATCTACGGGATGGATCACTGTAGGGGGAGCCGGAATGGTACATCCTAAAGTTCTTTCGAACTGTGGATACGATCCCGATACGATGTCGGGGTTCGCATTCGGTTTCGGTATAGAACGTTTAGCTATGTTGAAGTACGGAGTAACCGATGTGAGAATGTTTTATACGAACGATTTGAGAACGAACTGTGATAGGAAGGATGTGTAATTATGATGCGAATTAGTACTAATTGGTTGAACGATTATGTCGATATAAGTGACGAAAACTTGAAAGAGTTGGCTTTGAAGGTTACGAATGCCGGAGTCAATGTCGAGACAGTCGAGGAATACAGCAATCCTTTGCTCGTCGTCGGTCAATTGTTGGATGTTTTTGATCATCCCGATTCCGATCATTTGCACGTCTGCAAGGTCGATGTTCGCGATGAAGTTTTACAAATCATATGTGGTGCACCTAATGTTCAAAAGAAGATGAAGGTGATAGTTGCCAAAAATGGATGTGTACTTCCCGATGGGACGCAGATCAAGAATACTGTCATGCGTGGTGTCGAGTCACAAGGTATGCTTTGTGCTTTGATGGAGTTGGATCTAGAAGAGAATACGCCTGAAAATTATGAAAAAGGAATTTGTAAGTTGCCCGATGAGGCTCTTGTGGGAAGCAATCCTTACAATTATTTGGGCTTCGACGACACGATATTCAACTTGGATTTGAATCCGAATAGAGAAGCAGATTGTACGAATCATATCGGTTTTGCATACGAAGTAGCAGCGGTTTTGGGAAAGAAAGTCGAGAAACCGGAGACGAAGTGTAAAACTATAGATGCCGACGTGAACGACGAGTTGGATGTTCAAGTCATAACTGACAATTGTACTATGTACAATGCTAGAAAGGTCAAGAACGTCGTCATCAAGGAAAGTCCCGATTTTATCAAAGAGAGACTCATCAATTGTGGTATGAGACCGATCAACAATGTAGTAGATATAAGTAACTATATAATGCTCGAATACGGTCAACCACTTCATTTCTTCGACGCGGCTAAGTTGGGCAAACATATCTTAGTGAGAATGGCCGAGAAGGGCGAAACGATAGTAACTTTAGATGGTGTCGAACGCAAGTTATGTGAAGAAGACATTTTGATAACAGACGGGGATAATCCCGTATGTGTCGCCGGAGTTATGGGTGGTGCGAACAGTGGTATCGACGAGTCTACTAAGGATGTCGTCATCGAGGCTGCTATATTCGATCCTTTGAAAATAAGATATACTTCGAAGAGATTGGATTTGAAGAGTGAGGCTAGTAGAAGATACGAACATGGTCTCAATTATGAGTATACTTTGGAGGCGATCGATAGAGCTTGTTATCTATTGGAGAAATATGCCGATGCGGAAGTCTTGACGGGAGTCATCACTCACGACATAGTCGACAAAACTCCTCGAGTCGCGAAAGTTACTCTTTCGAAAATCAATTCACTCTTGGGACTCGATATCAGTTTGGATGAAGCCAAAAAGTGTTTTAACAATTTGATGTTTCCTTTCGAATTGAAAGGCGAAGAATTCACTGTGACGATTCCAAATAGACGCAACGACGTTGCAATGCGCGAAGATTTAGTCGAGGAAGTTGGAAGACTTTACGGTTATCAACATTTGGAAAATAGTATGCCCGATTTGGAAATTCGTCGAGGAACATATGTCGGTAATATCGCTTTGAGAAAAGCGGTGTCCAAAAGATTACGTGCATTAGGGTTGAATGAAACGAGAACTTATTCTTTGATAAGTCCCGAGATGGACGAAATGTTTGCATACGAGAAGAAACAGTCGATTCCTCTTTTGAAGCCTATGAGTGTCGATAAGAGTATCATAAGACAATCTATTTTACCTTCTTTGAAGAATGTCTTAGAATACAATGTTGCTAGAGGCGTCAAAGATGTCAACATTTATGAAATAGCTAACACTTATTCGAATGTCGAGGAAGAAGATACGAAATTGGCAATTTTGATGAGTGGAGAATACATGAGCAATACATGGCAAGGTGTTCATGTCAAATCCGATTTCTATTGTCTCAAGGGAATTGTATCCAATTTATTCGAGTATTTAGGATATCAAGATAGATATTCATTCGTACCTTGCTCGGAAATTCCCGACATGCATCCGGGTGCGACAGCTTTAATAAATATAGATAATAGACCTGTCGGATACATGGGAAGAGTTCATCCTAGTTTGATCAAAAAGGAAACGTACGTTTTGGAGTTATCTCTTACGACTGTCGCTTCTAAGAAAACGAGATCTTATAAGTACAAAGAGCAAAACAAATTCCCTAGCATAGTCAAGGATGTGGCGTTCGTCATGCCTAAGACGATGAATTCATTAGAAGTAGAAAAAGAAATCCGTCGTTCTAGTGGTAAGCTATTGAAGAACATAGCCGTATTCGATGTTTATGTAGGAGAAAATGTCAAAGAAGACGAAAAGTCGATAGCTTATTCGTTGACGTTCGGGGACGAGACGAGAACTTTAACTAGTGAAGAAGTAAATGAACTTTTCAACAAGGTCATAGAAGAGGTCACTAAAAAATTGAATTTGACTATAAGAAATTAGTCGATAAGAAAAGTGCACGATAGGCACTTTTTTATCATGAAAAAAATGCTTACACAAAATTTTTAATTGTGCTATACTGATCGAGGTCTTTTAAAAGAGACAATTCATGAGGAGGTAAAATTATGAAAGAATTGAATCTAGAAAAAGAAAAAATAAGTAAATTACTCGCTTTATTTTCTATACCTTGTGTAGTAAGTATGCTGATCAATTCTATTTACAACATTGTGGATCAAATTTTCATCGGAAAAGGAGTAGGTACATTAGGAAATGGAGCGACGAATGTAATATTTCCTTTGGTCATCATATTCAATGCGACGGCAAGTTTGATAGGAAATGGTGCAAGTGCAAATCTTTCGCTCAAATTAGGGGAAGGAAAAAAAGATGAGGCAAGCAAGAGCATAGGTCAGTCTTTGGTCATGATGGTAATAATCTCGATTATATTGTCTTTGTTGGCATACCTATTTTTACCAAAATTGATAATGCTTTTCGGATGTACTGAAAATGTCTTCGAGTATGCTTTGGAATATGGCAAGATAATCGTTTTAGGTGCTCCGTTTATGATCATCTATTCGGCATTGTCGAATATAATACGGGCAGATGGTTCTCCAAAATATTCTATGATGATGTTGGTGATCGGCGCAATAATCAATATAGTGCTAGATCCTATATTCATTTTACATTTCGATATGGGCGTAAAAGGCGGAGCTTTGGCGACAGTTATAGGTCAGTTTGTCTCTTTTGCGATAGCGCTCTTCTATTTAAAAAAAGTAAAATCGGTCAAGTTGAAAAAAGACAGTTTAAAGTTAGATAGAAACGTCTTTAGAATTCTTTCTTTGGGACTTTCTTCTTTCATTACGCAAGGAACGATACTCGTCTTGTTCGTATTCATGAACAATATGATGACGCGTTTTGGAGCATTATCGAAATTCGGGGCGGATATTCCACTATCGGTTTATGGAGTAGTTTCTAAAATAAACAGTTTATTCATTTCGACTGTTTTGGGAGTTTCACTCGGGGCACAGCCTATAATCGGTTACAACTACGGAGCAGGAAATGGAGAAAGAGTAAAAGAGACCTTAAAAAAGATATTGATAATCAATTTCATTGTGGGAATATTTTTCAATATATTATTTATATTGTTTCCTAAGGAAATTGCAGGTTTCTTCATTACTAAGAGTGATCCAAACTACGAATTGTTCGTCGAGTTTGCTGTATTGTTGTGTAGATCTTTCCTATTAGTATGTTCACTCAATGCAATGGAAATGACGACAAGTATCGCAATTCAGTCTTTAGGTAAAGTCAAAAAGGCGACTGCTGTTTCTTTTATAAGACAAATCATATTGTTGATTCCAATATCGATTTTATTGGCTGTCGAGTTCGATAAAGGAATATATGGAATAATGTACGCAGGATTGATTTCGGATGCGATATGTTTTGTCGTAGCGATATTCATCTTTAGGTCGGAATATTGTAAGCTGAAAGATGTAAGTAATAAGACCGAAGAAATCGTAGAGGAAGAATCGAACGAAGTGGATCCATCGGTAGAAAAAGTCGTGACTATTTCTCGCGAATATGGAAGTGGTGGAAGATATGTTGCAAAACTGTTAGCTCAGAGATTGCATATACCATGTTATGACGCGGAAATAATTAGACAAACCGCAAGTGAATCGGGATTTACATTGGAATACGTAAGCAGTAATGAAGAAAGCAAGAATCAATATTACGAGAACGATGATAGATTGTTCGTCGCAGAATCAAAAGTTATAAAGAGAATGGCCAAGGAGTCTTGTGTAATTGTCGGAAGATGTGCAGATTATGTATTGAAAGATAAAAGCAATGTAATCAAAGTTTTCTTATATAGTGATGATGTCGCGAAGAAGAAAAGAGTTACCAAATATTACGGTGTGAAAAGTGAGAATGCACAAAATGAAATTGACAAAATAAATAAAGCTCGGGCGAAGCACTATAAATATTATACAAATCGAGAATGGAAAAATTTTGATAACTACGATGTGATTATCAATGTAGATAAATATGGTGTAGAGAAAACTACCGATATATTAGAATCCCTTGTAAAAAAGTCTTAATTAGTAAGACTTTTTTTTATGATCAATTAGAAATGAAGAAAAAACATTTTATACATCGATCGATCATATTTATTTATAATAGAAACATTTATAGTATAAGGATCAAAAATTTGTTATAATAAGGAGGAATGCAACTCATAATATACAAAAAACAACTGAAATTTGGTGGAACGCAACCGAAGTTCTATGTTATATTTTGGGCAATGAAGAGGTGAACTTTATGAGGTTTAACGAGAAACTTCAACAATTGAGAAAAGAGAACAAACTTTCTCAAGAACAATTGGCCGATATGCTAGATGTCACTAGACAATCGGTATCAAAATGGGAATCGGGAACTACTTATCCCGAGATGGATAAACTTATTACGATGTGCAAAATATTCAAGTGTAGCTTAGATGATTTGACGAATGACGAGGTTGAGATCAATCAAAATGTCAAACAAAATAACAGTGGATTGATCGGCAACCTCATAAATGGAATTATCGAAATCGTAGATAAGAGTGTAAAGATGTTCAGTTCTATGGATGCGAAGCACATAGTAGGAGTGATCGTTTCTCTATTCATTTTAGGATGTTTTTTATGTTTTTTGAGAATACCATTTGTTTACTTAGAAGAAGGATTTTCTAGAATCGTCTTGAATATTCCTAATAGTGGTATATCTGGAGCCTTCATGGGGCTTTTCAATATGGTCTTGGACATTGTGTTCTTCGTTCTCTACGTGTTGGCGTTCGTGTACATTTACAAGGTCGCTTACTTGGATAAGTTCGATTATTCGACCGATCAAAATGAGGGACGTGACAGTAAAGCGGAACACGGGGACAGTGATGAAGAAAAAATTGTAAAAGAAGTTAAACCCGTTCATAGGAGTGATGGGAAAAGTAATTCTCTATTTTCGTTTTTTGGAAACATGATCATATGGTTTTTTAGATTGATGGTCGGCTTTTGTTTGATGCCGTTCGTCATCTCTTTAGTAGGATTATATGCAAGTCTAGTAATAGTTATTGTGATTATGAGCGAAGGTATAACTTACTTCGGTGTCATGCTTGGAATAATATTTGCGATCATATTGAACGTATGGCTTTTGGAAGTAGGGTGTGTCTTCGTATTCAATAAAAAAGCTTCTTTCAAAAGATTGTTGTTTACTTTCTTCATCGGTGTAGCCGGCATGGGTGTTTCGCTAGGTATGCTAGCACTAGAAGTCAGCAATACGACTTATATAGATGAGGTTCCTAGCGAGTTCGAGTTAGTATCTACTGAAAAAGAAATAATGATGAGCGATGATTTGAAATTGTATTGGGCAAACTACTACAGTTATTTGAACTATGAAATAGATGAAAATTTGACTGACAAGATCGTCATAAAAATGGAATATTATACAGACATTTCTAATCCTGTGATCGATTTGAATGAAGATGACACGATCGAAATTCATCATTATTATTCGAATGGCTTCTTCGTCGAAAAGCGAATTTGGGAAGTGTTGAAAAAGGACTTGGCAAAGAAAGAAGTTAGAAACTATGGAGATCTTCACTCTGTACGTGTGACGATCGTGTCGAGTGAAGAAAATATAGCGACTCTAAAAGAAAATACTAAAAAGCACAAGGATGAAGCATATAAATTGGAGTATAGTAATTCAGGGTTTGAGATCACGATCAACAATTATCAAAAAAGAATAGAAGATCTAGAGTTAGAAAATGAAGAGTTGAAAGAAAGAATAGAAGAGTTAGAAGATTATAAGGACCGAGTTCAAAATGCGATCGATTAGAATATTCTAATCTTTTTTTCTTGTGAGATATGCTGTGGAAAAAAGCAAAGTTTTAAACAGTTAAAAATTTTTAATTTAAGAAATCTTACTAGAGTCATTGAAGTTGTATTAGTTTAAATATGCCGAAGGTTGTGCTATAATATGGTTATCAAATAGAAAAGCGCAAAAGAGTAATTTATCGAAGTGGAGAATTTATGAAAAGGACAATTATTGTTATCTTGATATGTGGAATTATGGTTTTAGGAATTGCAGGCTGCGGAAGTTCAAAAAATGATGTAAATTCGGGCGATAAATCGAATGTTGTAGGAGTGAAAAATAATATAAAAAATAATATAACATTATCTTTAAAAGAAGGAACGCTAAAGAACACCGGGGCAACATTTATTTTGAAAAACAATAGTGACATTGTTGTTTTATATGGTAATCCTTATTGGATAGAAAAAGAAACGGATGGAATATGGTCTAAAGTTAAGACAATTGAGGATATGAATTTCACTTTACCTGAGTTTGGATTGCTTCCCAAAGAAACAAAAGAGTTTAAAATAAATTTCGAATACGGATACGGCAAATTGTCTTATGGTAAATATAGATTAGTAAAAGACATAACTGTCGAATATGAAGATGATACTAGAGAATCATTTGATGTTACAGCTGAATTTTCTATTGAGGATAAATAATATGAATACGATAATAAAAAACATTTTAAAAACTATAGGTTTATATGTGGGATATTTAATCCTAGTTGTAATAATATTCTATATTACAGGTATGTATATTTGGACTACACCGCCAACGAAATTGGTGTTAATGAGAATTTTGGTGTTCCCTATATTTTTATCCCTAGCTACAATATTATTCATTTGGATTATTAAAAGATTAAAAGTTAATAAGAAAGACGCTTTGTCTTAGATGGTTAGGATCAGTAGATTTTGAAAAAAGGAATAGATAACGTATTTAAATTATTAAATATGGTCAATATTACTAAATTACTTGAAAAAAACGCATGATTCAAATTTTATGTTCATGCGTTTATCCCTTAATATTAGTAATTTTAATTGAAATCTCACATATAATTTGGTATAATCTATTTGTGAGTCACGGAACCGTAGCCAAGTGGTAAGGCGTGGGTCTGCAACACCCTGATTCGCCGGTTCAAATCCGGCCGGTTCCTCCATTAGATATGGTTGTTCTAAATTCGATAGTTTAGGACTTAAATATATAAGTATCGATTTCTAAAAGAAGTTGGTACTTTTTTCATTTTTGAATTTGTTAAGTAGAATTTAATTTTTTTATTAATTTAAAAATTAAGTCCTCGTGCATAATAAATTGGAGGCTTAATTAAATGAAAGATACTCCATTTCAAACTTTCGCTCTATTTTAGATTGTTAGGATTGATATAAGGTATATGCAAATGATTTATTTGTTGAAGATAAATATAGTGTGATTGACTACTTAGAGATATTTTTTTTTACTTTACCAATTATATTACCATTTTTATCTAAAACATCAAAGTATTCTATAGGATTATTAACATAAATTTTTATCCTCACTTTCTAAGCTCAAAAAATCGACTTTATCATATTTTGGAATAATATCTTTGGGTTTTCCGCTATCAATAATATTACCATTATCAATAACCATAATATAATCCATATCTTTAAGGGTAGATAGTCTATGGGCAATACATATGATAGTTTGCTTATCAAAATATTTATTAATATTTTGTTGAATTTTAAATTCAGTATCATTATCTAAACTGCTAGTTGCTTCGTCAAAAATAACGATTTTTGAATCTCTTAAGAATATTCTTGCCAAAGCTATTCTTTGTCGTTGCCCTCCAGATAATTTGATACCTCTTTCACCAACAATCGTGTTGTATTTGTCGTCTAAGTTTTCTATAAATTGATGTAGTTCTGCTTTTTTTGCAGCACTTATAATTTCATTATAACTTGCACTAGGTTTAGCAATTTTGATATTTTCATATATTGTTGAATGCAAAAGTATAGTTTCTTGAGGAACATATGTTAAATTTTCATATATAGATTTAGTGTTATAATCATTAATATCTTTACTATCAATTAAAATTTTACCTTTTTGTGGAGAATAAAATTTAAAAAGTAAATTTACTAGTGTTGTTTTACCACTGCCGCTTACACCAATAATTCCAATTTTTTGCTGATTTTTAATTGTTAAATCGAAGTTTTCTAGTATATTGTTCTTAGTATATTTGAATGTTACATTGTCAAATCTTATTGTTCCATTATCGACAATAATGTCACTTTTATTATCATCAATTAAATTTGTATCATCATATAATAAATCATAACAATTTTTGAGTTTTACTAAAATCTCTCCTATATGTATATATGACCAAGTAAAGCTAGTAGTGGATGATTTTAATGATATCATTGCATTTATAAAGAAAATAAAGTTGCCTAAAGTCATTAGATTATTACCAAAACGATAAATTGAATAAAATAATAAAATTGCAAAGGTTATTATATATACTGCATTAGCAATTGCTCCATAAGTAAATTCTCTAGAAGAAGCTTTATTTTTATATATATTTACTTCTTCTTTTTTTGTTTTTAAAGTTTTAGAAAAATTTTCTACAGCACTATATACCTTTAGAGAAGTAAAATTTAAAACCGCATCATTTAAAATACCGTCATATTCTCTGTTAGTTTCTTGTGCATATTTTATTAAAGGTAGATATCTTTTAGAAAAGTAAATTATTCTTGTGATAATTATTCCTGAAAATAATACAAATGCTGTAATAAAGATTTTGAAGTCTATTGTGTATAATATTATTAAGCTACTTATCATTGATGTTAATAGAGATATAAATCCTGTTGTAATTCTAGTATTCAAATTTATTATTTCATCATTTACCTCATTAATAGAAGATGAAATCTTCCCACTAAAATTATCTATAAAGAATGGATAACTCTTTCTGTTTAAATTATTAAACAGTTTTTCAGATATATGAGGCGTTTGTTTTTTTACAACATTAATTGTTCTTAGTATATTGGAGATGTAAAAAAATATTAATTCTAATATGATTATTATTAATAAGATAAAAACAACTTTATATAAGTCTGTTATTGAAAAATTTGGATTATTAGGTAAATCAATAATTCCTTTTATGATATATTGTTTAATTAAATCAAAAATTTGTGATATTATCATACTAAATATCATGACTATCGATAGAAATTTAACTGGTTTATATAATGATAATACAAATTTTATAAAGTTTTTGTTTTTTTTCATTTTGATCACTCCCAAAAAAATATATATTAAAAAACTTTTCAATAGTATTTTACTAAAAAATTACTATTTTTTCGAGACATAAAGATAAATTCGTGTTAAAACACTATTAAAAATTGATACTTTCTTGGTAATAATTATTAATTATCAAAAAGTTTGAAATAACTAAACCATTCGCACCATTAGAAAATTTTGTTCTAAATTCGATAGTTTAGATTTAAATATATAAGTATCAATTTATAAAAGAAATTTGGGCTTTTTTCTTTTTTGAATAAAGTCATTAAACAAAATTTAATTATCTTTGTCAATTTAAATTTCCGTGTTTAAAAAAATTGGTGCTTAATTAAACAATTAATCCATTTTTAAAAGTACCATATAAAAATTTAGAGATCGATTTAAAAGAAATAACACTTTTTGACATACATAATTTGTGATATAATATTATCATTATATATTGGACTATTATTATTAAGTCTAGTGAATAGGAGTGAACTTTTTGAAAATAATAACATTATGTGGAAGTTTAAAATTTAAGGATAAAATGATGGAAGTTGCAGAGAAGATGGAATTATTAGGAAATTGTGTAATAACTCCTATCTTTTCTATGAAAACGAATAAAGATGATTTTACTAAAGAAGAACTAGAAATTTTGGGTGCGATGCATAAAGAAAAAATTAGAATTTCTGATGCTATATTGGTTATCAATGTCGATGGATACATTGGCTCATCTACTAAGAGTGAAATAGAATTTGCAGAAAACTTACATAAAGAAATTCTATATTATACCGATACGGATTTTTAAAAAATTAGTAAAATTTATAATTTTAGAAATGGGCTTCCTTTTTTATTCAAGATTTGATATACTTTAGATAAGGTGGTTTTTATTATGATGAAGAAAAACAAAAACATTAAAATTAATAATCAAGAATTGATAAAACAAACGGATGAAGAAACCGATCAGATAAAAACTTTTATTATCATATTGCTGGGTGTCGCGTTTGTTTCATTGCTGTTGTACTTTATGTCATCTAAAGTATTGGTCAAGGATGGAGTCGAAAAAGACAATCCGACTGCCGAAGAGGAAATTGCTTACAACAATGTCAATGCAGGAACTGTGTTCAATCGTCCTGTAGATGAATACTATGTGTTCGCATTCGATCCTAGTTCTTTAAAGGCCAGTTACTACTCCGCATTGTTAAATAACTTCGATAATAAGAAGAAACAAATGTATTTTATGAACTTAGATTTGGAGATCAACAAGCCTTACGTCAAAGAGGTCAGCAATAGCAAAGCTACGAAAACTAGCGAGTTGGCTCTTAAGAGTCCAACTTTGATGTTCATCAAGGATGGTAAGATCGTCAAATATTTGGAAAACATCGAAGAAATCGAAAAGGAAATGGAAAAAAAGGAAGATAAAAAGTGATGATTAAACGTCATCTTTTTTTTGTAAAATTGTACGATTTTTGTGATTTTTTAAAATGTTTATGGTATATTTATTATAGGGTGTGAAAGTATGAAGAGAAATAAAAAAGTATTCAGTCTTTTAGATGTTTCGATCATAGTTGTGGTCACTTCTTTGATCATGTGTTTTTTAGGTTCGACAATCATATATAAACATTTAGGTGGGGTAAATTTTGCTATGCTAGGTGAAGATTCGAATCTCAAAGAATTTATTGCTGCTTACAACAACCTTCTAGATAATTATTATGACACACTAGATACTAAAACTTTGATAGATGGTGCGATAGGGGGAATGTACGGAGTAGTTGGAGACCCTTATACGACATATTTAGACCCATCTTCTTCTGATTCACTTGACAATTCATTGAATGGAAAATACGAAGGAGTAGGAATCGCGATTCGTCAAAATGAAGAAGGCTATATTGTAATCAAAGAGGTCTATGATGATTCTCCTGCAATGAAAGCTGGGCTATTAGAGGGCGATATCATATTCAAAGTGGACGACGAAGAAATGATAGGAAAAGACGCGACGATCGTAACAGATATATTAAAAAAGAACAAATCTGCCAAATTTACTATACTGAGAAACGATACTACTTTCGAAGTGTCATTGAAGACAACTACTCTTTTGAGTCCCGTCGTCAAATCGCACGTTTTTGAACAAAATGGAAAAAAAGTTGGATATTTGAGATTGAGTATTTTCAGTGATACAGCAGATATTCAGTTCAGCAATGCGTTGAGTAAACTGGAAAGTCAAGGAATAGAATCACTTATCGTCGATTTGAGAGATAATTCCGGCGGTTATTTACAAGTGGCTAAAAACATAGCAGAGTCTTTCATAGAAAAAGGTAAGATAATCTATTCCTTAGAAGGAAAAAATACGCATGAAGTAGCTAAAGATGCGACTAGTGAGAAAAGAAATTATCCTGTCAGTGTGCTCATAAATCACAATAGTGCAAGTGCTTCTGAAATATTGGCTGCGGCTTTGAAATATTCTTATGGGGCCAAATTGACAGGTCTCAAGAGTTATGGAAAAGGAAAAGTTCAAGAAAGAGCTAAGATAACAGGAGGTACGACCGTGAAATATACGACGGCCAAATGGCTCACTCCTAACGGCGATTGTATAGATGGAATAGGATTGAGTCCCGATTTGGAAATAGAATTCGTCGCGGAAGGATTCGATCAAGAAAATCTATATACCGATGTTCAAATAATGGAAACTGTCAAGAACCTTGTCGAGTAACAAAATTCGACAAGGTTTTACGTTTCTTTACAAGGTTCGTCAAAACATTTTCTAGTATTTTGTCATATTACATTATATAATAAATGTGCGTGGTAAAAGTAGAAGGAGATGCTTATGAATAATAAAATACGCACGTTGTTTATAGATGAAGATGTGAATCTCATCGAAGAAGCCAAGAAGTATTTTAGCAGTTCAGCAGTAATCGAAGTAAGTCATGTTGCAAACAATGGTCAAGCGGGCCTCGAGTTTGTAAAAGAACATAAAGACGAAATAGATGTCGTAGTCATGGATACGTTGTTACCACAAAGAGACGGTTTAACTTTGTTAAATGATTTCAAACGTCTAGGGGCAAAATTTAAAATCGTATTAACCGCGAGTGTCAAAAATGCACTCATATTCAACAATGTCGACAATTTAAAAGTCGATTATGTCTTGTTAAAACCCTACGGAATGAAAGATTTGGAAAGTACGATAAGTAACTTGATCATGAAGTTAGCAGATATGCCTATAAGCGGCAATTTGGAACTTCGTATCAGTAAAATGTTACATTCTTTAGGAATTCCATCTCATATCAAAGGGTATCAGTATATAAGAGAAAGTATCATGCTTATTTACAAAAATCCATACATAATCGGTGGGATAACGAAAGAGTTGTATCCAGAAGTTGCCGAACGTTATAAGACGACTTCGTCTCGTGTAGAAAGAGCAATCAGACATGCGATCGAAGTGAGCTGGAATAGAGGCGATTACGAATACATGGAAGAACTTTTCGGGCACAGTGTCGATTATGATCGTGCGAAACCGACTAATTCGGAGTTTATTGCTACGGTAGCAGATAAACTTAGATTGGATTTGAATACATTCACGAGATGATGAAATCTCGTTTTTATTTTGTATTAAATTTTCCGCGATTGAGTTTATCGTACAATTCTTGTAGATCGTCGACAGTAACGAGTGGTCTATTGGCGGTCGAATGGTTGTCAGCATCGGACCGTATGCGACTTCCGGTATTTTTTTGATATCGATTGTCGATCAATTGTTGCTGAGCTGCCGTCGTCAGTGTTATTTGGCCGACTAAAATGAGCCAGTTTCCAATGGCGTTTAATTCGGAAGCATTGTAGTCATCTTCGATGATCAGACCTACAATCATTCCGGCAATAGTGAAAAGTTCAGGGTTAATATTCGGTGGAAATTGATTCATATAATAAATTTTATGCAAATAAAAAAGTTTAAGTATTTGTCTTAAACTTTTATTTAGTACGTCCAGTTCTTGTCCATCCGACCAAACTTGTAGCAGAACTCCATGTTGTTTCACATGTTTCGCGACCAGGAATGGCAGGTACGACGTTGACTATTTCTTGTACATTCTTAGTACATTTATTTGTAGAAGCATTGTAAGTATAAGATTTATCTTCACATGATTTAGAACCAGGTGTTCCTGCAGTAGTATAATAGCAGTAACCATCACTTTGTGGTTTGACATTACCATCACATTTATAAGATATAGCATATTCTTTGTATTGATATCTCATATCGTTAGTGATCGTCACAAATACATATTTTTTGGTTGCAGTGTTTTTAGCATCTGTAGGTCTCGAGAAGTATACGTTACGTACGAATGTTTCAGTCTTTTTAGCTGCTACTTTTTTAGTACTTCCTGAAGTTCCTCCTAAAGTTATAACTTTTCCTTCGAGAGTCTTCCAACCGTATATATCACAACTTCCATATGCATTCATTTGTCCAGTAGTACAATAAGCTGCTGTTTTAGTACATTTCTTGTATTCATACAGTGTAACCGAAGGTTTATTTGTGTTTGTAGATCCACCATTATTATTGTTACTATTGTTATTACTATTATTGTTATTGTTGTTCGAATTGTTTCCACCATTTATATTTGGTTTGACAGGTCCATTATTTGTATTGGAATTGCTTCCTCCATTTATGTTTGGAGTAACAGGACCATTGTTAGAAGAATCATTTTTATCGTCTGAATCAGTAGGAGGAGTTACATTTTCCCCACACACACCGCCTGTTTGAGCTTCATCACCTTTACAAATTCCCCCATTACAATTTTCAAAACATCCGACATATATAACTCGACTTGCTTTGTTTTTTCCACATGAGAGTGACATTTTTACTGCATAGTTGTTTTCTAGACGTGTAATTTCAGAATAACTTTCGTTAGTATCACAAGTGACATTATCATCTGTAGTGATACTATCTACTATTTTGTTATTTACTAAAATCTTTAATCTTATAGTTTTTGAGGCATTCAATGTTGTAGGAATATTATCTTTTGTTAAATATTCGAGTGTAGCCTGTTCCAATTTGTCTAGTTGTTTTTCTAAACTGTATTCGTTCGGATTACTAGGTAATTTATCGTCTTGTTTGCCTTTTGTACATTTGCTTACAAGTGTGATAATTCCGAAGATGACTAAGACTACTGCCAAAATCATTACGATTTTTTTAATAATTGGAGCCCAATCTATTTTATTTTCATTTTCTTCGTACATGATTTACACCCTCCTTATTTTATTGGTTTTATTGCATATGAGCCTTGGCCAATAGATTTTATAGCAGGTTCGACAACTTCATCGTTAAGTTTTGGTCCACTATTCAATTCTGATTGTTCAAAACTTTGTCCATCGACGATGACTGTAAAATCTTCACCCAAAGTAGAAGCATACAAGTTTACCCAAGAAGCTGTTCTTGCCCAAAGAACTCTAATAGCAGGGTCTGTACTATCATCATTAGTCAAACCATCTTTAGTAGATCCGCCTAATACTGCTATTTGTGCTACAAAAGCATTTTCAGCGTATGTAGATAGTTCTTCATCTCCATTTATGCATCCATTTAAGTAGTCTTCCATACGTTCGAGAGCTGTAAGTCCAGCTTTATCTCCAAGGATGAGTGATGCTACATCTATGTCATCAATCGAGTCAACTTCTCCTGTAAAATGAGGTTGAATTATAGCACTCAATACTGAGTTAACTCTTTCTTGAGCTTCACGGAAAGTTATCGCTGAATCCATGTGGTTGAGCGCTTTGATAATCTCGACTACTTCTTCTTTTTTGATATCTACGCCATGTTCAGTCCAGTTACTATAAACTAATTCTGCATTTTCTGATAATTCATCTTTCAATCCATTAATATCATCGGCGATCGATGGATCATCTATTGGAGCTTTTCCATTTAAAACGAATTTATCTAATAATACACCTGCTCCGGTTGCTAAAGTGAGAGCCAATACGCATCCACCAACGATCAACACCGTCTTTTTTCTTTTTTTATTCTTTTTCTTATTTTTCTTTTTCCCTTTATTATCTTTTTTCTTTTTCTTTTCATTATCTTTTTGCTCTTGTTGTTCTTGTCCTTGTTGTTGTGTTTGTCCTTGAGTTTGTTGTTCTTGTCCTTGTTGTTGTGTTTGCTCTTGTGTTTGAACTTGAGTCATAAATGATCTATTTTCTTGTCCTAATTCTAACATGGTATTAAACTTCCTTCCTATATCTGCAAATTTAGCGATTTTTTCTTCTAATTCTTCGAAGTCTATTTCATTACTTTTTATCATTTCGATGATTTGATCTGACATTGAAGTTACATGATCCAAACGACGTTGTGCTTCGTTTGTTGGTTTTTTGCTAGTAGCTTCGCCTTTTCTATATCTTTCTGAAGCATTCTTTTGAGTTTTTAATGAAAGTGATAAACTCATCTCAGTGATACAATTTGCAATGACACCCAAGTTTTCATCGACAGATTTAGCCATCGAAATTTCGTTCAACTTAGCCGTCTTATTTTTGTCGATGCCCATACCTTCAATAGTCATTTCGAGAACATTCTTAATATTGTTTATGTGATCTTTTCCGATTGTCTCGTATGCGACTTCATGAACTCTAGAAATGAGATCATAGAATTCTTCATCTTTTATATCATCAGAACTTGCATTTTCTAAATCTTTTGCAAGACTAGAAAGATCTTTCTTATCTATATATTTTTTAAGTTTAGACTTCTTTATGAGTGAACCTAAAATAGCGAGCATTATACCGCAACTCATTTCGACGTCTAGTTGTTCAGAGTTTGGATTTAAAATTATGTTCTTTTGTTCTAGATAAGATTCCTTATCTAAACCTACAAAATCAAATAATATTTCGATTTGATCCAATAGAGCTTTGTCTACCTTTTTCATATCAAAATTCCCCCTTTTTTAATAAGTGGCCTATATTATAGTCATTTTTATTAAAAAGTCAAGTTTTTTCGGTTAAATTTAATAAAATTGTCCCAATTGGTCGGTTTTTCGCACATTTTGTTAGAAAAATGATATACTAATGTCGATGGTGGTAATATATGAAAAAAGTATTGTTAATAGATGGTAATAACTTGATGTTTAGAAGTTATTTTGCGACGGCATACTCCGGTTCGATTATGAGAAATTCGAAAGGACAAGCGACCAATGCCCTATATGGATTTGTTTCTATGATCAACAAGATAATCGCTGAAGAGAACCCTCAGTATATGGCTGTGGCATTCGATATCGGTAAGAATTTTAGACATGAGAAGTATTCCGAATATAAAGCGGGTAGAAATGCCACTCCTGACGATTTGAAGAGTCAGATGCCCATCGCTCGCGAAATTTTAGATGCGATGGGAATAAAGTATTTGGAAATGGAAGGATACGAAGCCGATGACATCATAGGTACTCTCGCGAGGGAGGCCGATTTGGATCCCGAATATGACGGTTTGATAATCTCGAGTGATCACGACTTGATGCAGTTGATCAGTCCGGTTGTCAGTATGAAGATGCTCAAGAGTAAAGACAGCACTTATTACACAGTCGAATCTTTTAGGGAAGAGTACGGTTTCGATCCGATCAAAATTATCGATTTGAAGGCTTTGATGGGAGACTCTAGTGACAACATTCCCGGGGTCAAAGGTATAGGAGAAAAAACCGCTAGAAATTTGATACAAACTTACGGGTCGTTAGATGGAGTATACGAACATATCGATGAAATCAAAGGTAAGATGAAAGAAAAGTTAGAAGCGGACAAGGAAAGCGCATATTTCAGTTACGAATTGGCTACTATATATAAGGAAGTGCCCTTAGAGGTCGATTTGAGTAAATTGACTTACGAAGGTGCCGATCAACAAAGATTGAGAGAATTATTTCAACAGCTAGAATTTCATTTTTTCTTAAAAAACATGGATTTTTCTAAGGCGAAAGAAGTCGATTTCGATTTCAAAGTTGTGGAAAAAGTAGAAGATATCGACAGCTCATTCGAGTTTTCTTATTTTATAGAGTGCGATAGGGACAATTATCATTATGCAAATATACTCGGCATGAGTTTATACGATGGAGAAACTGCTTATTTTGTGCCAGCTGCTTTGGTGGCGGATGTACTTGCAAAATTTAGCGTTAGATTACGCTATACATACGGGCTAAAAAAGAACATCATTTTGGCTCATAGACAAGGAATCGACATTCAAAACACCGATTTCGATATGATGATCGCATACTATCTTTTGGACAACACGACGAAGGACGATTTGTCTTTGAAGATGAGCGACTATGGAGTAGCTGCTTATTACTACGAAGATTTAGTCAAAAAGAAGGTAAGTGAAGAAGCTTTCGAAAAGGGAATCTCATTGAAGGCAAAGTTCATTTGGGATAAAAAAGATGAGCTTTTGACTCGTTTAAAAGATGATGACATGCATTCTTTATACGACAATATAGAAATGCCTCTAGTTAAGGTTTTAGCCGATATGGAATTGACGGGAGTAAGGGTCGATAGAGACATGCTCATCGAGATGCAAGAAACTCTTGCCGAGAAGATTGCCATTTTGGAAGAGAAGATATTCTTCGAGACAGGTGAGAAATTCAACATTTCGAGTCCTAAACAGTTGGGGGAAGTTCTATTCGATAAAATGGGAATTCCTTATCCTGGAAAGAAGAAGGCTACTTACAGTACCGAATCGGCAATCTTAGAAAAATTGGTCGACGATTATCCGGTGGTCTCGACAATCTTGGAATATAGAACCTTGACCAAGTTATTCAATACGTATGTGGAACCTTTGGAGAGTTATATCGAAGAAGACGGAAAAATACACACTATTTATAAACAAACTTTGACGAGAACGGGTAGACTGTCGAGTGTCGAACCGAACTTGCAGAATATTCCTGCGCGCGAAGAAGAAGGAAAATTGATCAAAAAAGCCTTCATAAGCGAAGAAGGAGCATCATTTATGAGTGCCGATTATTCACAAATTGAGTTGCGAATTTTGGCTTCTATCTCGGGAGACGAAACGATGATTCAATCTTTCAACAACGATGAAGATATTCATAGACGCGTCGCCGCGGATATACATGGAATACCTTTGGAAGAAGTTACGAAATATCAAAGAAGTACGGCGAAAGCGGTCATATTCGGAATAGTATACGGTATAAGTGGATTCGGTTTAGGGGAGAATTTACATATATCTTCTAAAGACGCTAAAGCCTTCATAGAAAAGTACTACGAAATGTATCCGAAAGTCAAGGAGTACATGGACAACATAAAGGCGGAAGCATACGATAAAGGGTACGTTAGAACGGTCTACAATCGAATACGTTATATCGATGAACTCAAAAGTGCCGTGTACATGGTGAGATCGGGTGGCGAGAGAATAGCACTCAATACTCCGATTCAAGGGACAGGTGCAGACATCATGAAGATCGCGATGGTAAACTTGTGGAACGAACTTTCGAAGAAAAATTTGAAAAGCAAACTCATCTTACAAGTTCACGATGAGGTGATCTTAAACGTGTACGATGACGAACTCGAAGAAGTAAGAGAGATCGTACGTCGCAATATGGAGGAAGTCGCTGAGTTGAAAGTTCCATTGAAAGTAGAAATAGAAGTCGGCAAAAATTGGTATGAAGCGAAGTAAATCATGCGCATCGATTTACTTTAAAAGGAGGAAGTAAGATGCCCGAAATAGCAGAAGTAAGAGTAGTTAGGGATACTTTAAAGAAAAATATTTTGAAGAAGAAGATAAAGAATGTTCGTGTACTATACGACAATCTCATCGTCGGGGACGCACGAGAATTCGAACGCAAATTGAAGGGATGTACATTCGAAAATGTCGAATCGAGTGGAAAATGGTTGATTTTTAAGTTAGGCGAGATGTCGATATTGTCTCATTTGAGAATGGAAGGAAAATTCTTCTATGTCGAAAGTTCAACCGAGATGAGAAAGCATTCGCATATCGTTTTCGAATTCGAAGATGGGATGGAGCTCAGGTACGATGATGTACGAAAATTTGGTCGCATGGAACTAGTAAAAACCGAAGACATAGCCGAGAGTCCTAGTATTAAAAAATTAGGTTTTGAGCCCGATGATAGTAGATTGAATGCAGATTACTTGATAGAAAAGTTTGCTGATAAAAAGATGAATGCCAAAGTCGCTCTTCTCGATCAGTCGATAATCAATGGATTAGGTAATATCTATGCTAACGAAGTTTTGTTCGCGACTAAAATATCTCCTTTTAGATTGGCAAAAAATATCACAAAGAAAGAGGCCGAGTACATAGTAGCGGAGTCTAGAAGAATCACCGATGAAGCGTACAAGATGGGCGGATCGACTATAAGAAGTTATACATCGAGTTTGGGTGTTACCGGCCATTATCAAGACGTGATTGCAGTTCATGGCAAGGAAGGAAAGCCTTGTAAAGTTTGTGGAGAACCGATTAAAAGAGTAAAAATTGAAGGTAGAAGTGCTTACTATTGTGAACATTGTCAAAAGTGAAACAACTTAAAAAAGATCTTCGAATCGGAAGATCTTTTCGTATGGAATAAATCGATCATTTGCAATCTTTGTTAAATTCGTTGGCTAATTTGCCCGTCGCGTTTAGAAGTTCATATCCCGGTCTATCGAATACTAGATCGAATTCGCCGATGTACTCGAATATTTTAGCGTCAAATCCCAACTTGAAATTGTTGAGGCCTTTGTAGGCATTGGAATTTTTGAAATCTCCACATACTCCATTCAAATCTATAAAATCGTAATCCATTTTGTAGTTTTGGATGAGAGAGTCGTATAGAAAGTAGTTGGCATTCAAAAGAGGATGATTTCTTTCGAAAGAACTTTCGACGACGTGGACACGATTGTCGTATTTGATTACGAGTGCTCCGGCGACTATACAGTTGTCCTCGTCTCTCAATCCTTCGGTCGCGGTTACTATTTCGTTTTTGATAGTCATCAATTTGGAGTCGCTTGCCATTTTACGGTGAAGGTCCGACTCCTTTTTACTGCGGTGAATTATTTCATTGTACAAAGAGTTGCGATCAGCTTCCTCTTCGTATAAACTTTGGCTATTTTTGATAAAGTTCTCGTAGTTTACTTTGACTAAGATGAGATCTAGTTTATCTCCAAATATCGTAAACAAATTTCTATAATGAGAAAAATGCTCGGTTCTCTTTTCTAGTTTATAATAGCTTTCTAGATCTTGCATAGTTCCTTTTTCTATGTATAAACCTTTTCTTCTAGAGTTTCGTACTTTATTACGATTTGCTTTCGAATAATTTTGTAACTTCGAATTCTTGAGATCGACATAAGCATTAAAACGAGGATTTATAGATTCGAAATAGAGATTGTCTTTCAACTTTATAAAACCGAAGTCTTGTAAATCTTGTTTCAATTTCATATTAGGATTGTCGTCCATCACGAAGGTCTTATTGTCTATTTCGGCGACGACGATTTCGGGATTGATCTTTATGAAAATCATGTTCTTCTTCGCATAATATTTTTTGAGTTCATCGACGAATGTTCTCAAAAGAGATTCGTCATAATAGTTTATCAAGAATCCTTTAGGAGCATATCCATATCGGGTATTGAATCCTATGCGTTTCCACAATATCAAAGAGGCCGCTCTTATGACATTGTCGTCGTCGACTAGACCGATGTAGTCGTAGTTGTACTTTTCTTCGCCCATCAATCGTGCGTACTCTTCAGTTTGCATGTAGTTTCTAAGAGGGCTATTCTTGGCGTACTCCGTGAACGCTTGAATTGTCAGTTCGCATATTTTCATATAGTTGCTCCTTTCAGGTAAACAATTATACCATGAAATGAGATAATTGTCCAATTTGTGAGAATGCATTAGGTATTCAATAGATCGAAGAAATGTGATATAATATCGTAGAATAAGAAAGCATGGTAGTGTATGAAAGAGAATATAGAAAAAGATGTCGTCGTTGGCCTCGGTGAAGCGGAAGCTAGAGTTCTTTATGAAGAAGGGAAGAGCAATAAGCCTATTGAAGCACCATCGAAGACAGTAAAAGACATAGTTAGAAGTAACATTTGTACTTATTTTAACTTAGTATTTTTGATCATTTCGATCTTGTTGATTTTGGTCGGTTCATTTAGAGATTTGACATTTTTACCGATCATATTTGCAAACACATTGATAGGTATCGTGCAGGAGATTCGTTCGAAGAAAGTAATCGACGAACTTACGATGCTCAATGCACCGAAAGCGACTGTCATAAGAGATGGCAAGGCTCGCGAGATAATGGTCGAAAATTTGGTCTTGGGAGACATCGTCGAGTTCAAAAGCGGCAATCAAATATGTGCCGATGCGGTCATCGTCCGTGGTCAAGTATCGGTGAACGAATCACTGTTGACGGGAGAAGCCGATGAAATAGGAAAATCTACCGATGATGAACTTCTATCCGGAAGTTATATAGTCTCGGGTACGTGTCTAGCTCGATTGACGAAGGTGGGGGAAGAATCTTATATTTCGAAGTTGACTTTGCAAGCGAAGACGATGAAAAATGGTGAGCAATCTGAGATCATTCGTTCGCTTAATCGCATAGTTCAGCTGGCCGGTGTAGTGATTATTCCGATCGGACTCATATTGTTTTGTCAACAGTTCATCTTGGAAGAGGCATCTTTGAAAGTCAGTGTACAAGGTATGGTCGCGTCGGTCATGGGTATGATTCCCGAAGGTCTTTTCTTGCTTGCAAGTGTGACATTGGCAATAAGTGCGATGAAACTGGCCAAAGAAAAAGTGTTGTTGCACGACATGAAGTCCATCGAGACACTTGCTCGGGTAGATGTATTGTGTGTAGATAAAACGGGAACGATCACCGACGGGACGATGAGGGTGAACGAAGTCAAAATATTGGATGAATGTAAAAAGAAGGAAGAGGAAGTATTATCTTTACTCGGAGATTTTGTCGAAGCTCAAAGCAGTGATAATGTGACGATGGCAGCACTTAAGGATCATTTTAAACATAAAACTGGCCGTAAAGTGGAGTCCGTCATCGGTTTTTCATCAGAATTCAAATACAGTGGAGTAAATTTCGAAGATTGTTCTTTTGTCTTAGGGGCACCAGAGTTCATTTTGGGATCGGTAGCACCTTATGAGAAGATCATCTCTGGTTATGCTAGTCGTGGACTTAGAGTGTTAGTATTCGGTAAATCTTCTAAAAAGATCGATGGAAAAAAGTTGAGTGGGAAAGTTACACCGTATGCATTCATAATGTTGTCAAATCCGATCAGAAAGAATGCTAAAGAAACATTTGCTTTCTTCAAAAATCAAGGTGTCGAAATAAAGGTCATCTCAGGGGACAATCCCATAACTGTCTCGGAAGTCGCCAAAGAAGCTGGCATCGAAGGATCGCAGAGATATATCGATGCTCGTGAGCTTTTGACGGAGGCACAGATAGAAAATGCCATAATGGAATATACGGTGTTTGGACGAGTGACTCCAGAACAAAAAAGAAAGTTCGTCAGTGCTCTTAAAAGAAATGGCAAAACGGTGGCTATGACAGGAGATGGTGTAAACGATGTCTTGGCTTTGAAAGATGCCGATTGTTCGATTGCAATGGCAACGGGATCGGATGCAGCAGTTCAAGTAGCGCAGCTCGTCTTGTTGGAGTCCGATTTTTCTAAGATGCCTAAGGTAGTTCGTGAGGGAAGACAAGTGGTCAACAATTTGGAACGTTCTGGCAGTCTATTTCTTGTAAAAAATATATTTTCTTTTTTGATATCAGTATTGGCTATATTCTTCAGTGTGAGATATCCTTTGGAGCCGGCTCAAATTTCTTTGATAAGTACTTTTACGATCGGAGTCCCCGCGTTCTTCTTATCACAAGTTCCGAACGAAGATTTGATCACAGGACATTTCTTAAAAAATATACTTTTCAAGGCAGTACCGGGAGGATTGGTCGATACATTTATCGTCGCGGCAATGGTAGTTTTTGCGACTATATTCAAGGCAAGTGCTAGTGATATTTCTACCGCGTCGACTATATTGTTGGCGATGGTCGGAATGATGGTTTTATATAACATCAGTAAACCGATGGATAAAATAAAATGGGCCATTTGGGGATTATGTGCTTTAGGTCTATTGTTGTCTTTCATCTTTTTGAAGGATCTATTCAGCATAGCAGAGACTATGTCTATACAAGGTACTCTTCTTTGTATCAACTTCGTTTTGATCTCGGAAGTGTGCTTCAGATATTTGACAGGACTTTTCGAGTTCATAAGACGAGTCATATTGAAAATTAGAGACCGCATGAAGGAGAAGATCGATTGATCGAAAAGAAAAAATTTTTAGAATATTATCGCGGCATGTGCGTATAATCAAAATAAGTGGTTGACACGAGAAAAAAGTTTGTGTTATAATCTACTTGTCACTTCGCAAAGTGGCTAAGTATACACGGAGAAATACCCAAGTCCGGTTGAAGGGACTGGTCTTGAAAACCAGGAGGTCGGAAACGGCGCGGGGGTTCGAATCCCTCTTTCTCCGCCATTTATTTTTGTTTATCGCGGGATGGAGCAGCGGTAGCTCGCCGGGCTCATAACCCGGAGGTCGTAGGTTCAAATCCTTCTCCCGCAACCAATGGTTCGTTAGTGTAGTGGTCTATCACGCCTGCCTGTCACGCAGGAGATCACGGGTTCAAATCCCGTACGAACCGCCATTTTTTTAGGCACCATAGCTCAGTCGGTAGAGCAGAGGACTGAAAATCCTTGTGTCACTGGTTCAATTCCCGTTGGTGCCACCATATTGTTCATAAACTCGAACTTTTTAATTTTTCTAAGGTTCGAGTTTTAATATGTTTAAATTTATGATAAAATGTCTATGAAAGTTAAATTAAATTTGTCAATTTAATAAACATACTTGTACATTAACATCATCAATGAACATGTAATTAGTAATTATATATTTTTGATAAGAAATTTATGGAGGGGGATATGCTGTTAAATTTTACTGATAGTGATAAGAAAATAATTAGAGATGCATATAAAATGATTTTATTTAATCTTAAAGATTATTTGCAACAATATGATATGAATGATGAACTAGAATATTCAAAAATTATTTTTCGTATGCTACATGGTGGTTTTTTTAGTATGAATGGAACAACTAATTTCGATAATAACTACAACTATTTGGGATTGCTTGTAGAAATAAGTCAAGGAGTTCAAGTTATGTATGGAATTTGTTGTTGTAGGCATGCTACAAAATTTCTTTATAATTTATTGTGTATTTTAAATTTTAATCCATCTTTAATGTACATTTGGGTAAATAACAATACTGGACTTTGGCGTAAAGTAAATCCTAAAATCGAAAAAGCTAACCATCAAGTAATTTTACTGAATGATAAATATATTATAGATCCAGCAAATAAATTTATTTTGCAAATACAAAAAAATGGCAAATTAATATTGCTGGATTCAGAATACATAGACCAACTAGGAACTTATCAAGAAGAGAATATAATTGTTGTAGGAAGAGTTTTAAAAAAATACTATACATATAGAGAATTAGGAATAAATACTATATATTATTAAAAAGTTGTTCTTTCCCAATGTCATCAGTTTAAGGAACTACATAAGAAAATGTGTAGTTTTTATTATGGAAAAAATTTTAATATTTCTAGGGGAATATAAAAATGTACAAAATTGTACAAAAATATTTTCCCTAAATTGTACATTTTTATATTGACTTTAACATATGATAAAGATACCTTATGGATGACACAAAAAGCAATGTCAGAACTTTTTGATACAGGTATTGATAACATAAATGTTCATCTAAAAAATATATTTGATTCTAGTGAGCTAGATAAAAATTCAACTATTGAAGAAAATTCAATAGTTCAAAAAGAAGGAAATAGAAATGTAACAAGAAAAGTATTATTTTATAATTTAGATGTTATTATTTCAGTTGGTTATAGAGTTAATTCTTTTAAGAGCAACGCTTTTCTATATATTTAATAACATTTACTAAATTATCGTTAAACTCGATATTTGTAGATAGATAATAATTTGGTATAGTGGTTTCATTAAGAAGTTTGATATTTTCTTCAAAAGAACGATTTACTTCTTTTGATCTTTCAGGTTTTAAGTTGAAGATAAAGTTCCATTTGTTTTTTTGACTAAAGTAATAATGGGAGTAGTAGCATATAAAGCATCACTAGTAATAATAAAGTTATATTTAGGATAGTTTTTCTTAATTCTTTTTATCATACGCTTGAAAAATTTAATTTCACAATCTTGTTTTTGTGATTCTGTTAGCATGGATTCGTTTTCAATAAATTCAGAATCTAAACTAATGACAATATTACCGACAACTAATTTGCATTCGAGAACATATTTATAATAAGGTACTTTGCCATCATTATGTTTTCTTATTAAACAATTATCATTTAAATTATAGTCATGATTAGATAAACCAGTGCCATCAAACTCTTTTTCTGAAATGTGGCACAAAGAATATAAAAAAAAGAAAAAATGTGTTATACTGTAATAGAAGGAGGAAAAATCATGAATAAAGATTTTATAACCATTGCTAAAATAGACGGCAGTTCAGAACAAATGGAAGTGGTTGCTACTTTTAAGCTGGAAGAATCATCTAAAAATTGTATTATTTATAAGAGTATAAACGATCAAAAGTATTATGCGGCTTCATATGATACAGATTTAGATTACTCTAATTTAAATACAGATTTTAGTGAAAGTGAGAAAGAACAACTTAATAAAATATTTAATACATTAAATTTTGGAGGTGAATTAAGTGCTTGAGTTTAATCATGAACATGTAGTGGCAGATTTATCACAAATAAAATCAAAAACATCAAAAGCAAAAAAAGCTGGTAAAGTTATGTTAGCAGGAGTTTCCCTTTCAGCTGTAATGTTATTAAGTGGATGTGGTAATTCAAATGCTGTTACAAATGAACAGCCTAATGTAGAACAACCTAGTGCATCTGAACAGCCTAATGTAGAACAACCTAGTGTAGAACAACCTGTTATCACTTCATCTGCTATTATTATGGAAAATGGGAATGCTATGATAGTTGATTTACAATCATATCAAAAATATAGTGAAGAACGAGGCGCAAAGCGTTATAGTACTTTTGCTGAAGATAGATTTTATATACTTCTAATGGAGACAAATTACTTGTAGACTTTGATTCAGTTAAATTCATAGAGGGTGAAGATTCACATGAAAAGGCTGAAACTATTGCACAAGTATTAATTGATGAAAATGGTCGAATTACTTGTTATGATGAAGTAGAAACTTTTGTAAAAACAAGATAATTAAATTTATTAAAATATTATAACTGATTGATTCTTAATTATTTACTTTTGGCAAAAGTTGTAGATAAATTTCTCAACTGCACCAGATTGATAGGAAACTCGAACTTTTCGAGTAAGTAATAAATTGCTAACTAGAAATAGTTAGTTTTTTTGTTGTTTCAAGGAAAGTGAGAGTGATTATATGACAATAGAAACTAAAGAACTTGTGATTAGTGAAAAATTAAAAAAGAAAGTAGATATGATATGTAAGTTTGCAAGTGTAAAATGTGAACTAGTTAATGGATGTATTATTAGTCTTAAAAATACTAATATTGCCTATGTAAAGCCACATATCTTAAAAGTTAATAGTAATGATTATTTATTATTTGATGAGTGTGATGACATATTTATAAATGGTTATGCTAAAAGAATAAAAGTTAAAGATTTAGAAGAATATTTAAGAGAATGTTAATAAGTGGATTTATGTCAAGTTTTTAGACACGAAAAAGTTTTTTAACTGATTTATTAACCAATATAAATTACCTTTAAATTATTCTTTATTTGAAGATGAATATGGCTTACCTATACCACAAAATTATGAAGTAAAAACAAGAGATGAATCAAAAGAATATTTTAATAAATTAAATAGTATTTTAGGCAATGAATATAAACTAAATTATTATGAAATAGATACTGATGATAACTTAACTAATCTAAAAATATCTAGTGAAATTGAAGTTGAAAAAATAATTAGACTAATTACTTTAAAAGATGAAAAGTTTGATGATGGTAATTTAAAACTTGGAGTAATAACAGTAGATTTAGCTGATATTGGAAATAATAAAATTAAGGAACTATTAGAAAAAGTAAGAGATACTCTTAAGGAAGATGAATTTGTCTAATCATTCTACTATATTTACTAAAAATACTAAAATAGGATGAAAATAGAAGCCGTAAAAGTCTTTAATAATAATGATTAAACCATTATTTATCCTTAATATCAACCTACGAAGTAGGATGAATTTTGCAAGTGCAAAATCAGAATGGCACATACACAAATCCTTATTTTATAAGGAATAAAATGGTGTTGTGGTGCCATCTTCTTATCCTGCTCTTTTAGATATTTAATATTTTTTGAAATTTTCATCCTATTTTAATTATTTAATAATCACAGCAACTAGGTAGATTATATTTTAAAAAAAATGTATAATATATATATAATTAGGAGAAGAAGTTATGAATGAAGAGAATATTGAAAAAATACAAAAAGCCAGAAAATTTTGTTTTGAAGTAAAAGAATTAGCCGAAAAATATAATTTGCCATTTTTTGTTGTAACTGATGGAGCTAGTGCAACATCTAACAATGGTTGTGTAGCAGTGAAGAATGCAAGAGATAATCATATTAATTGGGAAAAAGAAAATGGATTTGATCCTTATGAAGATTGGAGCAAAAAAGAGGAAACAAAAAATTGATAATATAATGAATTTGATGGATTCCATTGAATATGGTTTTAAAGATGAAAATGGTGAAAGTATCATTAATGCTAATCCCCAAAAGTGGGATGATGAATTTTATTTGCAAACTCCAGATGAATTGTTAAAATCTAAATGTGGTGTATGTTGGGATCAAGTAGAATTAGAAAGAAAATTATTTCAAGATAATAAAGTTACAGTTCACTCAAAGAACAGAAAAATAGGTAACCCTTCTGGAATACCTTAAA
>CAOJEC010000013.1 GCA_948433885.1 uncultured bacterium
GTACGGTGGTGTGAGAGGGGCGAAATAATTTAATTATTTCTCTCTACTCGATTTTGGAGGACACATGATTTTGCTTACCATCGACACTTTTTGTAAAGATCTTTCCCCAATACTTAAAATGATCGGGGACGTTTTGGCCATCTTCAAGTTATTCATCCCTTTGATCTTGATCACTTTGTGCATCTTCGATATAGGCGCTGCCGTCATATCCAATAAACCTGCCAAAGTAAAAGAAAAAATCATAAATTGCGTCAAAAAATTGGCCTTCAGTGTTCTCATCTTCTTCATACCTCTCGTATGTATGGTAATCTTCGGATTCGTCGATCGATTCCGCTTGACAATAGAAAACTCCGGCATAGACTACGAAGTTTGCTACACTTGCATGTTCGATCCGAATGACAATGTATGCGTCGCAGCTGTAGAATGTGCCAAATGACACTTTCACATATTGTCATAGTCCAATCATTTTGTTATAATGAATTAGAAATAGGTGAATTATGAAAAAAAGATCATTTTTAAATACATTATTAATCCTTACAGTTTTATTTATGAGTACCATGAACGTACTTGCAGATACCGAAATAGGTATGGATAAAACCGTCCAAGAAAAAAAAGCCATCTTACTTTGCGAATACAAAGATAACGAAAATAATGTTCAAAATAGAATTTATTATATCTTCGATACTACAAATTATACAAATCAATCGGGACCTTGGGTATATTTTTACCGTTTGAATGGATCTTTGAGGTATCTCATGAATCCCGTTACAAATGCGAATTTTTCTTTAGGAAAATTCGATCAGGTATTTCAAAATGCTCGAACTAGTTACCAACAAGACGGCAAAAGAATGGAATCATCATTTGAAAATACTTTCAAATGTCCAAAAAATGCTTTTGCAGACTTAGATTTTTTTGACGAAGTATGTTATGGAGACTTCGATACATGTGGAACTAATTTCGAGTATGGTCCTTTTAAGTTGAACGAGGAAGCAAATACATTTTACAAAATAATCGACGATTATGCTGCATCGCTAATTGCGGATAAAAGTAATATAGATCTTCTTATAAAGGGATCCGACCTAACTAACTCTATAAGACAAAAACTAAAATCTTACATCATAAGTAATTATCAATTTGGAACTTCGTATGCCATGCCAGGGTTTGTCGAATACTACATCGACAATTTGAAAATAGACTCTAGCAATGTCAAAGTAACTCAAGCTATATCAGATCTCAAAAATCATGCTAAACAAGAAATTCAAAAACAAGTCGACGAAGGCAAAATAACACAAGAAGTCGCCGATAAAAAAATAGAAGAAATAGAAGATAAAAAAACAGAAGACATCATCGCAAGTGTAAATAAAGTTTCTACAAATATAAATATGAGAGACGACCCAAATTGTAATGGACTTTTGGGCACGGATATGTCGATTATCATCAATAACATATTCAAATTCGTCCAATATTTAGGACCTGTATTGATTGCAGCCTTTTCTACAGTAGATTTCTTAAAAGCTGCAACGCAAGGCGACGACGGACAAATGAAAAAAGCTGCCGAAAGACTCATGAAGAGAATCATATGTGGAATACTTTTATTCTTCGTTCCGCTCATCTGCAGCATCATCTTGGATATCGGTGGAATCACTCTTACTGAAACATGTATCGAACGCTACGGAACTCAAGAATCTCAGTGACGAATATCAAAGACGATCGCGTCGTCTTTTTCTTTTGCCATAAATTAGAACTTTAAGCATAAGATTTATTGTATTACTAAAAGAGGCACGATATATGATCTACAAAATTTTGAGATGTGCAATTGTTCTATTTATGAACCTCGTTTACCGACCGACTATCGAAGGTAAAGAGAACATACCTCTACAAGGCTCAGTCATCCTAGCAGGAAATCACACCGATTATCTAGACTGGTTTCTCGTCGTAAGTTCGACTAAAAGAACCGTTCACTTTTTGGGAAAGCACACCTTGTTCAAGTGGCCACTAAAATCACTCATGAGAGCCATGCACGTCATCCCGGTCGACAGGACAAAAGCAAAAAATGACCAAGCCTTAACAGCATCCGAACGCGTTTTAAAAAACGGAGAAGCATTGGGCATTTTCCCGGAAGGAACAATCAACAGAACTTCGAACGAGATCTTACCTTTCAAAATGGGTGCAGTCTATCTTTCGAAGAAGACGAACAGTCCGATCGTGCCATTTGTCATCACAGGAAAATATCGATGCTTTAAGAGGGGACTGAAATTGACATTCCTCGAACCGATCGAAGTGATAGATGAACATTTACAAAATGAGAACGAATCGTTCATGGCGAAAATAAAACGTAAATTGGAAGGAAAAATTGAATGAAATTGATGAATTTTTTTGAGAAGTTTTTCGATGAAGAAAAAGTGTCTTCATCTTATGAATACTACGACGAAAAAACAAAAAGCTTGAAGTTTTCTAACGCATCCATATACGAATACCTGCGTGAATCCATAAAAGATGAAACCGATCTCTATGCGATCAACTATTTCGACACGCGTATCACTTACGGCGAGCTGTTTAGAAATATAAATCTGATCGCCAAAAGTCTAAAATATTTGGGAGTAAAAAGGGGTGATATAGTTACAATATGCATGCCGAACACTCCTGAAGCAATCGAAGTCTTTTATGCCGTCAACAAAATAGGCGCAATATCCGACATGATTCATCCTCTTTCATCTAAAAGAGAAATCGTAGAATACTTAAAAAAATCTCGCTCGCGCATATTGTTCTTGTACGATCAAAATTACAAAAAAGTATGTGACGAACTAGAGTCGACCGACGTATATAGAACCATCTTGATGTCCGTATCATTTTCGATGCCACGTTTGACTAAACTTTTTTATGACCTCAGTCATCCTTTGAAATTAGAAAGCGACGAACAGACAGGAACTTATCTAAATTGGAAAGAATTTTTGAACCTAGGCTACCTTTACAGAACTCAAACTGAAACTAAAATACATCATAAATCTATGGCTTTGATTCTCCACAGTGGAGGAACGACAGGAACTCCGAAAGGAGTAATGATATCCAATTACAGTTTCAATGCTTTGGCAAGACAAGGGAGTATCAACGTTTTAGGAGTCGAACCGTGCGATAAGATGGTAACCGTTCTACCCATTTTTCACGGTTTTGGACTAGGAGTATGTGTCCATTGTCCATTGAGTCTAAAAGTAGAAGTAATATTGATGCCCGAATTCGATCCCAAAAGATTTGCCAAAATTATATCCAAATACGAGCCTCAAGTCCTAGCGGGCGTCCCATCACTCTTCGATACATTGATACATCTCCCTCTCTTTAAAGGAGTCGATTTGTCATCTCTCAAATACATGATAAGTGGAGGAGATAGCATGAGCATCGAGATGGAAACCAAAATAAACTCGTTCTTAAAAGAACACAAATCTAATATCGTATTATCCAAAGGATATGGCATGACCGAGAGCTTAGCCGCGACTATATATACATTTGAAGACTCCAACAAACCGGGATCGATCGGTACGCCGATGATCGGTAATCACGTCGTAATATGTAAGCCTAACACGATAGAAAAGCTCGAAAACGGCATCGAAGGTGAAATATGTGTAACAGGTCCTACCTTGATGACGGGTTATTATGAAGAGCCAATAGAAACTCAAAAAGTTTTGAAAAAACACAAAGACGGAAAACTGTGGCTCCATACAGGAGATTCCGGTTATGTCGATGACTTTGGATGTGTTTATTTCACAGGCAGATTGAAAAGAATGATCGTCTCGAGTGGATTCAACATTTATCCTAATCACGTAGAAAATGTTCTCACTAAACATCCCAAAGTAAAATCGTGCTGTGTCATCGGCATACCTCATCCTCATAAGATGAAAGTTTTGAAGGCATACATCATCTTAGAAGATAAATTTACTCCGTCGGTCAAAATAGAAGCCGAACTGCGAATTCTTTGCCGCGAGCACTTGGCAGGATACTCTCAACCGAGAGAATACGAGTTTGTCGAAGATTTGCCGAAGACGATGTACAACAAGACTGATTACAAAAAACTAGAAAGAGAAGAGGAGAGAGTCTATGAACGAAGAAGAAAAAATCGAACCGATGAAAGAATGGGGCTATAGATTTCTAAAACCCATACTATCTCCGATTTTCAAACTGTACTATCGGCCAAAAATATACGGTAGTGAAATAATTCCCACGGAAGGACCGATCATATTAACAGGCAACCACAAACACATACTAGATCAATGCCTAGTGATCATCTCGACTAAAAGAGTCGTTCACTACATGGCCAAAAAAGAATATTTCGACGGTCCATTCGCATGGTTCTTCAAGTTTGTAGGAGCCATCTCAGTCGATCGAAGTATACACGACGAAGAAGCTAAAAGAAAAGCCAAGACAGTTTTAAAACAGTCGAAAGCTTTGGGCATATTTCCAGAAGGCACCCGCAACAAAACGAAAACGACACTTCTACCATTCAAAAAGGGTACGGTTCGCTTGGCCCAAGAAAACGACGCTACCATAGTACCTTTTGCAATCAAGGGAGAATACAAGTTTTGGAAAAATGACCTTCGTATAATATTTGGAACTCCGTTCAAAGTTTCAAAAGATGAAGATTTAAATACAGCAAATGAACGTCTTTACCAGTCGATTGAAAGTATATTGCTCGATGAAAAATTATGACATCGAAAGAGTTTTTGTAACTCTTTTTTTGTTGTTCTGAATAAAGCATTTTAGGGCAATTATTGCTTTATTATATCTAAATATTATGTTATAATTTTGATATGGTGAAATTATGAAAAAGATTGTTATTTGTATTTTGATACTTTTTACGTGCATATTTGCACCCGCGACCGAGGTCTATGCGAGCAATAACTTCGCACTTTCACATGTCGAACTATTCGATGGAGATAGACCCGACATAGATGTGACTGATTATGATCGAGACGATCATTTCGATACAAACTGTCAAGACTTGGCTAGAACCATCCGAATAGGAGGAATCTTGATCTTGATTGTCAAGATAGTATTACCTCTAGTCATCATTGCCAAATCGACTTTCGACATCGGAAAAATTGCTATTTCGGGAAATCAAGGAGACCTTCAAAAAGCTGGAAAAAAATTGGGCGTCTCCATCGCGGCAGCGATAGTGATCTTTTTCTTACCAACTTTAATCAACACGGTATTCAGTTTTATAGGTGGTTTTGAAGATGCACGAACGGCCGATTCTAAAATATGTGTGGCTTGTATATTCGATCCGAACAGTCCTGATTGTACCGATTATATCAAATAGGGAGGTGTAAAAGATGTTAAACACATTCATGCTGACAGGTGGAAACTTCATCATAGATGCTCTTAAACACCTCACTTTTGCTTTGGATAAAGCCATATATTCACTAGTTCAATTTGCATATTCGGTCTTCTATTACTTGGCCAACGCTACTATTTTGAACGAAACGATAGTGACCAATTTTACTTATAGAATGTATACCTTATTGGGTATCATAATGGTCTTCGTTTTGGCATTCAACTTGTTGAGTTACATCGTCGACCCGGATAAAATTACCGACAAGAAGACAGGCGCATCTTCGTTTGTAAAGGATGTCATTTTGGCCATCGTCATAATTTCTGTCTCACCGATGCTTTTCACAAAATTATATTCACTACAGTCTAAAATACTTACTTCTGGAGTAATCGAAAATCTCGTATTAGGTGGAGCAACTTCGGAAGGTGCAACTAACGCCGAAAACTGGGCAACAGGAGAGAATAGCGATAAATCGTTGACTCAATACTACGTCGATAACGGTGGAAATACGATGGTTGCCTCTGTATACGTCGCTTTTCTATATCCAGCGGGCGGAAAATTTACTGCACTGGATTGTAAACCTACAGCAAGCGAAAATGGTCAATATACAAATTATTGTGATGCATATAGAAAAGTCAAAGAAGGCTACGGTCTAGGAGCATTCGGCGATTTCATTGCCAACGACGACTACGAATACACGCCGTTCTTGACGACAGTCGCCGGCATTGTACTTTTATTCTTCATGCTATCATTTTGTATAAACTTGGCCAAACGTGTCGGAAAGATGGCACTCATTCAACTGATTGCACCTGTTCCGGTGACACTCGAACTATTACCTAACAAAAAGGGCTTGAGAGATAACTGGTTAAAAACTTTAGGTAAAGTTTACATAGAAGTTTTCTTCTATCTTCTCGTAATGTTCTTCATCATACTATTGATATCATTGATACCTGGAACGATCGGTAAAATATTCAGTGACATCGTAACGGATGGAATCGGTCCAGTCAAGCTGCTAGCAACAGTTATCCTCATCTACGGACTATTACAGTTCGGTAAAGAAGCTCCTCAGATGCTCTTCGATTTACTAGGCATCAAAACTACAGGAATCATCAAAGAAGCTGCCAAACGAGCACTTGCTTTACCAGGAGTAATGGCCGGTGCAGCCGCAACATTTGGCGGAGGCACAATCGGAAATTTTGCAAGAAATATGGCAGCTACAGACGGAAACATCGGTCAAAAACTCTTAAGTGGTGTAGGAGGAGCAGGATCTGCACTAGCGCGAAATCTTTGGGGACTGCGCAATGTACACAATGCCAAAGATTTGGCTAAATTGAGAAAAGACACCAATAAAAAAGTCATCACTGCAAGAGTCAATCGCGATGCATATGCACATGCTCACGGAGGTACTATAGGAGGAGTTTTAGGAGGACACATTCATGACGCAGCAAGAGCAGCCAACTTAGGAACCAGAGCATTCTTCGGTGCTGAAAATGACTATCAAAAAAAGAGAGGGACAGAACGAGTATTGCAGGACTATAAAAAATTGTATAATGACAGCATTGCTAGTCTTTGGAAAAACGATTCCCAATGGAGTGCAGCTAATTCTGAATACAATAAATACAAAAATATGATAGAATCAGGAGCAGTAAAAGCTGATGATAAAGATAATGTAACAGGAAAAGAATATGGCGAATTGAGAGATCAATACAAAAAAATGGCAGATGGCCGTAAGAATCAAGTTTTGTTGGATAAAAAATTGCAATTTATGGAAGGAGCAGGTAAACTCAATAACTTCATAGATGCAAACCAAGGTGTAAAAGGAATAACTAAAGATCGTATTAATATTGACGATATAGGTAAAATTGAAAATGTCTCTCAAGCCAATGAACAAATGAATATAGTCGATCAAATGGTAAAAGACTGGAATACATTAGTGGATGGTGCCCCTGGAGTTTCTGGAGAAGGATTTAAACCTAATTTAGACAATCTAGAAAAGGCTACTCCTTATCAAACTGAAAAGATTCAAGATAAACTTCGCGAAGATGCTAAAAAAGCTACGCAACAAGCAGCTGAACAAGCCGCTAACAAGAATGATAATAAAAAATGAGAAAAGAGGAATAAAGGATGAATGGCAATTATTTGATTCCGGCCAACTCGAAAAAGTCGGAAATGATACTAGGTTTATTTACACCAGTCGATTTGATACTGTTTGCCAGTGGAATAGGGCTGACAGTCATCTTGTTGCTTGCAATACATACTGACTCGCTAGGAGGAATGATCTTCATCCTCATGCCCGCATTGGTCGCATCGTTTTTGGTTTTCCCTGTACCAAATTATCACAACGTATTGCAACTTATTATAAATATATATACGTTCTTTTTCGTAAGACAAAGGACTTATAAATGGAGAGGTTGGTGTTATAAAAATGGCCGTGACAAACAATAAAACGACAGAGGATTGGCTTCCTATAAGAGCCATCAACAATGGAATGATACAATTAGACAATGGATACTTGGTAACCGGAGTCAAAATAGAACCTAAAAATATATTCATATTGGATAGAGATGTACAAAACAACGTGATATTTTCACTACGTAATTTTTACAATACAATAGATTACGAATTTTGGCTCATCTCGGCCGGAAGACCTGTAGACATAAACGTCTACTTGGCGAACTTACAAGTTCAATACAACAACACGAACAATCAACACATAAGAAAATTGTTGATGCAAGATATATCTAAAGCCAACATGTTCATGAGTACACAAATGAATGCAGTCGACACCGAATACTTCATACTTTTCAAAGAGAAAAAACCTGAAATAATACAAAAGAGACTACAAACATTGATAGGTGGACTTGCAAACTGTACATTGAATAGCAAACAAGTATCAAACGATGACTTGCGAATGCTTCTAGATAATTTCTTCAATGGAGCAGAAAATTCGAGATTTGGGGCGGTGACTAGCGAATGAGTTTGAAAAGTGAAATAGCCCCTAAGGGCATAGAATGGAAACCGACTACTTTCCGTTTGGGAGAAAAATATTGTACTATTCTTACGATCATCAGTTATCCTAAGTTCATCGAACATGGATACTTGGCGAACATCACGAATATTCCAGGAGTAAAAGTCGTCATCAAGCATATTCCTATCGATTTTGCATTGATGAGAAAGATGATAGATAAAGAGATCGCCGATTTGAAAGAACGTTTTCAAAAAGAACATGATCACACACTTCAAGAAAGAATTCGTCAAGATTACGAATCGTTAGAATCGTTCATTCAACAATTAGCGGCATCTAGTGCTAAAATATTCGATTTCCAAATGCACGTCATGTTGAGTGGAGACACTGAAGACGAACTAGAAAATCGAAAACTCGAGATGAAGACATACATGACCGGATTGAACATGCGAGGAATACCTTTGATGTTCGAACAAGAAAAAGTATTGAAATCGATGCTCCCTATCTTTCCTAAACAAGACATCGAAGATAGAATTGGAACACCAATACCATCGAATACGATTGCGGCAATGTATCCATTCGTCTTCGATTCTATCAAAGATCCAGGCTTGAGTACACTTTTAGGAGTTGACTTCTCAGGCGGTGTAGTTTTGTTCAACCAGTTTCTTTATCAAATCAAAAAAGAGAACAACCGTAACAATGCGAACATGCTCATATTGGGTGCATCCGGTTCAGGTAAATCGACCGCAGCCAAATTGATGCTCAGAAACCATTTCAGAAACGAATACAAAATCATCGCCATCGATCCAGAAGGCGAACTCGAAGAAATGTGTAAAAACTTCAATGGAGATTTCATAGATCTCGGAAAAGGTGGACAACTAGGAATGATAAATCCACTAGAAGTCATCGTCGACGAAGACGAAGAAGACCTCGCAAAAGGATTGAGTTATTCAGTTTTGACGAGAGCTCTTTCTACATTGAAAGCATTCATGACGTATCTCTATCCGGACATCGAAGCGGATGTATTGACATTATTCTCAGACGTTGCACAAGATACATACAAGCGATTCAACATAGACTTCAATACCGATTTTAGAAGATTTACGAGTGCCGACTATCCGACTTTCGACGACATATATGCGACGATCAGAGGAAGAATATTATCCATGCCTGAACATACGCGCGAAAGAGATGTCATGGAAAGACTCGAATTGAGAGTTCGTCCGATTACCAAAGAACTTCGTTACTATTTCAATGGACATACAACTATCGAGCCGGAGAGCAACTTCGTCGTCTTCAATATAAGAGAATTGATGAATTCCGATTCGCAAATAAGAAATGCACTGTTCTTCAACATATTGAAATATGCATGGAGCCTTTGCTTGGATAAAGACATAAACACTGTTTTATCGGTAGATGAAGCACACGTCTTACTCGGCAGTCAAAACGAACTAGGAGCAGAATTCTTGGCACAGATTCAAAGACGTAGCCGTAAATACAATACGGGAACTATCATCATCACACAACAGCCGACCGACTTTGCCGCTGACAAAATCATCATGCACGGTAAAGCCATATTCGACAATGCAAGTTACTACTTGGCAATGGGCTTGAAAAAACAAGCTGTCGAAGATCTATCGAAATTGATAGACTTGAATGAAAATGAAATTGAAACTATCAAACGTTTCAGTCAAGGACAAGGATTGTTCGTCTGCGGATCTAGACGAATGCAAATCAATGTCGTCCTCACTCAGGATGAACTCGATTCATTCGGAACAGGTGGAGGATTATAGAAAAGTAGGTGACACAACAGTATGGGATTTTTTGACAAACGAAAAAAGGAAGACGAAAAAGAAAAAGACGGTTCCTTTCTTGCCGGGATGATGGCAGTTTGGCATGCGCTTCCCATATCTGCAAAATTGTCGATCATCGGAGGATTAGCAGGTATCGTATTATTAATAGTAATCGCGGTAGTTATCTGTTCTATTCCTCTTATTTTTTTGAATTACTCTGATGATGCTTCGACGAGCCAAGATTTAAAAGATGAATACGAACAATATTGGATCGAACTTTGTGAAGACCAAGATGCGGGCTGTTCAGAAGAACAAATCGAAGTTGCTAAAGAATTAAAAAAATCACAAGAAGAGTTCTACAAAAAACTCAACTCTTTGACTGAGAAAAATCATTTGACAGAAGAACAAAAATACATCGTCTTGACGACCATATTTTATAACTACGAAATCGACGATTTCACTCAGGGAAATTTGGCTTTTTCTCTTGACGATAACGATGAAATAAACTACGATGCTTCTCAAAATGAAGGAAGCATCTACAATAGAGAAAAAGATTCTCTAAAAGAACTCATCAAACAATTCAAAGTTAATACTATCTTTTGTTCATATACGGGAAAAAATGAAAGTGGCGAAGATGAAACAAAAACATACGCTTTGAGAAGTCCTGCAGGTAAGACATTTGCGATCAACTTTTTCGAAAGTGTTCAGATCAATTTGGGATTTTCACCTAAACTCGAAGGATACGAAGAGGCTAAAAGTGAGTGTTTATCATCTACGGACGGTAAGATTTACACCGAGACTTCTTCTAATTCGGCTGCCTCGATCGAAGGATACTATAACTATCTAAGAGAGTCGACATATTTGGATGATCGACCTCAAAATGCAATGGAATTTTCAGCATACGCCAAAAATCACGGACTATCTTCGGATACGACTACTTGGGCTGACGAAGAACTTTACGCTGTACGTGATAGCATCATAAACGACATCAAAAACATCGTCGCTACACACAGTCCTGCGAAAACGACGAACAAGGACTTCATCGCTTTGGGATCGGAAACAGGATATTGGTGGCCGATCGGTGGAGCAGATGTCATCGAATCTGAAGGCAAAAAATACGCAACTGGGGACCCATACCCTTATGTTGTCACTTCAGAAGGAGGAGGACGTATAGATCCGATAACCGGAGTAGCTGCTAACCACAGTGGAATCGACATCGCCCCAAAGGGTGCAGCTGCAGGTGTCGTCCCGGTGATCGCAGCAAAGTCCGGTGAAGTAGTTTTTCCCGAAGCCGACGATAATATAAACTACGGTAATGGTTCAGGTATAAACGGTTCGACATACGGTAACTATATCAAAATAAAACATTCCGATGGTAACTATACGTTGTATGCACACTTGCACGCGAACACTATACTCGTTCGCAAAGGTGATACGGTCGAACAAGGACAAGTCATCGCCTATGTCGGAAACAGTGGACGTTCGACGGGAACACACTTGCACTTCGAAGTGCGCGAAGGTCAAGACAATTACAACAGTGTAACCGATCCAAGAAAATACATCAAAGAAGACGATCCACGACCACAATCTTCAGTTTCTGAAGACTTCGTCACATGGTTCGATGCCAACTTTGAAGGAACAACCGGCACGGACTCCACTGGTACGAAATATCTCGTCAAAGATGTCGGAGACGGAGTGAGAACTGCTGGTCCGGGTGTCACATTGGATGCTCAAAGGAAAAAGTTTGCGGCTCACGGCATAAACGTCGACGATTATCCGAATGGATCATATATTGATAAAAATATCGTCGATGCGATCAAGAGACAAATTTTAGAAGAAGCCGCCGCATCTATCGAAACGACACTTGCAAATGCTGGACTCACTCTCGAAAAAGAAAAGATCGAAGCACTCGTCGTATTCAAATACAATGTCGGAAACATCAGCGGATTCGTCGATGCTTATAAACAGTATGGAGATACCCAAGAATTATACGATAACTACTTTGGCCAATACATTCATGTCAAAGGAGAAGTATGGCCAGGACTCATCAAACGACGTCAAAAAGAATGGGAATTGTTCCACAATCACGTTTATGTATGATAAAGGAGAATAGAAAATGGAAGAAGAAACTGAAAAGAAAAAAAGAAACTTTACCATCATCTTAGGTTTGATAACAGTCGTCATCTATGTAGGCATTTTCTTCATCGTAGATTCGAGTGAAAAAGAAACAAACAAAAAAAATGCCAAGCCGGTGACCAATTACAGTGAATTTTACACCGTAAGTTCTTGTGCAAACTTGTACATAAACGCCCTGGCATCAAAAAATACAAAGACCCTTTTGAATCTTCTCACAGATTCTTATAAAAAGAAAAATTTTATAACCGAATCGAACGTCGTCGATTCACTACCGATAATCGCCGGTGGAAGTGAATTTTCGGCTCACGGTATGTACTATGAGAAATCGAAAAAAGAAGTATACAAATATTACGTCAGAGGATATCTAGAAGTCGGTGGCCTCGATATGAACGAAAGAAGCAGAGTAGAAACATATTTGATCGTCTATTTGGATAAAGAGAACAACTTATATTCGATCGAACCATACGACGGACTCGAATTCAAGGAGGGGACATTTGCATGAAAAACAAATACACCTTCATAACGTCCGTCATCATCGTCCTTCTCTTCATAGGAACTATCATAGGAATATTCGTGTTCTACAAACTGCCAAAAGTCACCCCGGAATTCGACTATCTCAAAAACTACGAAGATAACGAATACATGCCTGCATACATTTCGGAAGAGAAGATGGTAAATTTGTATTATAAAGATTATTTGACATACGTGAAAACTAATATACAAAAAGCTTACGATCTTTTGAATGAAGAATATAAAAAGAAGAGATTTCCGACGATCGACTCTTTCAAAAGTTTTATAATTCCGTTCGAAAACTTCACCCCAGAATCTTATGCAGTCGAACTAAAAGACGAGAAAAAAGTGTTCTACATTAAACTTACGGACGGCAACGAAATAATATTCTCGACGACCGGAGTCATGATTTATGAGGTATATTTCGACGAAATTACAGTGAATATAGAATAACGTAGCATTTTCAAAAAAAATAGTATATAATAGGTCAAAGAAAAGGGAATGATTAGATTGAAATTGAAAGTTAGAGTAAAAAAGAAAGACTTTATCCTATTTATAGGTATATGTTTGGCCCTATTCGTGGGATGTGCAATTTTGGCAATAAACTTCATATCTTTTGGTGATAATGCAGAATTAGTTGGCCTAAATATATTTGCTCACATGAATAGCCAAGCATTCGGCTTGACAGTGTTTTTATTCATCGTCTCATTAGTAGGAATATTTTTCAGTGTTTCATCGACCATTTTCGATTTCGAAAAAGGCGGTTTGGGACTGATCTTCGGAGAAAAAGAAGAGAAGGGTTACAATAGATGGACGACCGAGAAAGAGATGAAAGAAGCCTTCGGTATCAAGAAAGTTCAAGTCAACTTGCCGACGAGTACGGCAGGCGGAATCGTCATGGTCAACGATGGAAAAAATATGTGGGTAGATGATGGAGAGTATCACTCTCTCATAATAGGTCAATCCGGTTCAGGAAAAACTACCGCTCTCGTCGATCCACAAGTTTACAGCCTTTGTAAAAATGGCGAATCCATGGTCATAACGGACCCTAAAGGAGAAATTTATAAAAGACATGCTAATCGACTAAAAGATAAGGGATACAAACTCGTCGTCATCAATTTCCGTGATCCACGTGAAGGAAATGCTTGGAACCCGCTTACCATCCCGTATAGAATGTACAAACAAGGTAAAACAGATAAAGCAAAAGAGTTACTAGAGGACATAAGCCAAAATATTTTGATCGACCCTAAAAATACGAACGACCCATTTTGGGAGAGAAGTGCGTCGGACTATTTCTCGGGATTAGCTTTATCATTATTTGAAGATGCCAAAGAAAACGAAGTAAACATAACATCGATAAGCAATATGGCATCCCAAGGTGAAGAAAAAAATGGATTGAACACATTTGCCAAAGACTATTTCACTTTGAAGGGCGAGACAGCCGCACCTTACGAATATGCTAAGGCGACTATCACCGCACCGAACGACACAAAATCGAGTATTTTGTCCGTCTTCCAAAGTAAAATAAGAACGTTCAGTACCCGTGAAGAATTGTCAGAAATGCTTTCTTACAGTGACTTCAACATGGAAGATATCGGTAAAGAAAGAACTGCCGTATTCTTGATCGTTCACGATGAAAAGACGACATATCACTCACTCGCGACGATTTTTATCAAACAATTGTACGAAGTTTTGATCGACGTCGCTCACAAGAACAAAGACGGAGCATTAAAATATAGAACGAATTTCATTCTCGACGAGTTCGCTAATATGCCCCAACTTCGAGACGTTACTTCGATGGTCACAGCCGCACGTTCTAGACGTATAAGATTTACTTTTATCATTCAAAACTTTGCTCAGCTAGACGAAGTTTATGGTGACAAAAATGCTGAGACGATAAGAAGTAACTGTGGTAACACTGTCTATCTTTTGACGAACGAACTTTCGGCTCTCGAAGAAATAAGTAAACTTTGTGGAGAAGTCAAATCCAAAAAAGACGATAAGACAGTTTCGACTCCTCTCGTGACAGTTACCGATTTGCAAAAGATGAAACGAAACGAAATCATCGTCATTCGTATGCGTATGCGTCCATTCAGAACTGTACTGAAAGGATCTTACGACATCGATTGGGGGGACTATTTTGAAGAAGCCACTATACCGGAAAGAGATACATATCCAGTAAAAGTCTTCGACATGAAATCTTATGTCAAAGAAGAAAAAAGAAAAAAGACGATGGATGCCATCAATAAAGCTCAAGAGGCGACTGCCAATGGACCAAAGAGTCCGGTGCCACCTTTGGGGCCTACATTCGATGATATGTCAACTCCAAACAACTTTAATATTCCAAAAGCACCGATGAGTTCGATGAGTAAAGATCCATTCGATCTAGATAAACCTGTCGATATCGACGAACTAGTCAAAAATATCGACGCACAAATCGCCGAACTCGAACGTGAACAAAAAGAAGAAGAAAGAAAACGTAGAGAGCTAGAAAACAAACCTAAACCTAGACCTACTATAGAACAAAATTTTATCGAATCATTGCCACATGCCGACAGTGTGAGACCGCCGAAAGTTTTTCCTAAACCGACTATCGAATCCATTAGTGAAGGTACCTTTTCAAAAGGCGATACGACTATTAAAGTACCAGACAACAAAATCAATGTCGACGATTCGAGTGTCGTTCTAAGCAATCAACTCGTCACAGACGATCAATTCTTCGACGATTTCTTTGGCGATGATGAATAATATTGAGCATGAAAAGTGCTCTTTTTTTGCCCTTGACAAAAAGCTCGGGGGGAGGGTATAATCTTGAGTAGATAATACAGTAGACAAGATAATCGAATCGAAAAAAAGTTTTTTTCAAAAGATACTACTTATAAAATCGACTCGACGTGGCCGTCAAGCTTTTTGTGGGTCTAAAAATGAGGAGTGATAAAATGAATTTGAAAACAAAAAGAACTATATGTTTACTAGTCGCGATTGCATCGGTATTGACGATCGTAGGAAGTGTATCTTATGCATACTTCACGGCGATTGGAGAAGTCAGTTCTTTAGATGCTAAATTAGATACAGCAAATGTAAGTGTTACATTTAGAGACAACGATTTGGGATTGAGTGCTGTATTGAATATAGATGAATCGGTCACAAAGAAGTTCACAATTGAAAACACGGGAACAGTAGATGCATCGGTGAAGATGTATTTCGATGAGATGATCAATACATATACTGAAGGAAGTTTGACATATACGCTTTTCTACAGTGAAACCAGCGAAGGGCCTTACACCGAAGTAGTAAGTACCAAAAATGTACCAGTAAGTTCTGCAAGAGTGAGGAAGACACTAGCTAATGAACTTATGATTCCACTAGGTAAGACATATTACTATAACCTAGAAGTAACTTTCAATCACTTAAAAGACGAGAATCAAGATAAAGACTTAGAAGCCATATTCAATACAAAATTCAAAGTAGTGGATATCAAAGAAACCGAAAAGCGTACTTTAATCTTCGATGCAGGAGAAGGAACAGCTGATATGGAAAATCTCACAGTAATAGATGGAGAACCCTATGGAGATTTGCCTGAAGCAACGATGTATGGATACAACTTCTTGGGGTGGTTCACAGCAAGAGAAGGTGGAATACAAATAACTTCGGATACGATAGTCAATCTAGCAAGTAGTCAAAATCTTTATGCTAAGTTCGAGCCTAAAATAATAAACGTCACATTGGATGCCAGAGACGGTTACTTAGATAATGATAGAAATCTTCATAAAAAAGTTATTCAAGTAAGATATGGAGATACATATGGAGAACTACCAATTGCCAAAGGAATGGGAGAATGCAAATACGATTCTATAGGGTGGTCGTTGACTGGTCTTGAAAAGGATATAATTCCCAAGGATGCGAAAATAACGAATGCCGAAGACCATGTTTTATATGCTTTTGCTCCTTCACCAGCATGTTTCTTAAAAGGAACATTAATTTACACACCAAATGGATATGTACCTATAGAAGACTTAAAAGTAGGCGAAGAAGTATATTCATATAATGAGAAGACAAAAGAAATAGAAATATCAAAATTGACACAGGTTTTCATAAGACAAGCCACTAACTATATGAAAGTTACATTAAAAACAGGAACAGTTATATATGTAACACCTGAACATCCTTTCTACGACAAAGAAACCGAAACATGGAAACCTATAAAAGCATCCAAAGTCGGAGACAAATTCATGGATGAAGAAGGAAATGAAATAGAGATAGCCTCTATAGAAGAGAATGAAAAAGAAGTGACAGTATACAACTTAGAAGTCGATGGTAACCACGATTACTTCGTTTCAAAAGATAATATATTAGTTCATAATAAACTTGTTTGTTAAAACTGAACTACGATATTTAAATAAATAGTACAATTATTTCTACAAAAAATGCATTTGTATTTTGAAAAAAACTATGTTATAATCAATATATCAAGCAAGAAAGGAAGTGGGGAACGACAACCCACTTTTATTTATGAATGGAGAAGTGTATGCAAGAAAAGTTAGAAAAAATTAGAGAAGCTATTCTCAAACCGATGAAAGAAATGGCCATAATAGTCGACGAAATAGTCTATGTGACTGAAAACGGATACAAGTTTTTAAAAATCACCTTGGATAAAGTAAACGGACTAGATATGGATACGATAGTCGATGCGACTAACGTCATCAACCCGATCATCGACGAACTCGATTTGATCGACGAAGAATACATCTTGGATATATCAAGTAAAGAAAGAGGTAATTAAAATGGTTAAAAAAGAAACTGACGAAGAAAAGACAAGAAAAAAGGCAGCACGAGATTTCATCAGAAATGTACATCTCGTTGCTGAAGAAAAGTGCATAGACGAAAAAATAATCTTCGAAGCTATGGAACAAGCACTCATCACAGCGTACAAGAGAAATTACAATGCCAAAACTAACGTCAAACCTAGAATCGACGAAAAGACAGGCGAAATAAAAATTTTCACTTACTATGTTGTCGTCGAAGATTACGAAGATCCTGAAGTTACTATCGACGAAGAAGGAAACGAAATTGTCAAAGAACCTGAAGTTCCAGTAGACGCTCAAATACTTTTGGAAGATGCACGTAAGAAAGTACCAGATATTTGCATAGGAGAAACTATCGAAGAAGAAGTTACCCCTGACGACTTCGGACGCGTAGCCGTTCAAACAGCAAAACAAGTTCTAATCCAAAAGATAAGAACTGCCGAACGCGAAAGTATCATGGCCGATTTCGACGGTAAAGAAGGCGAAATGATGATAGGGATGCTCGCCATGGAAGACGAAAAAAATTACTACATCGACTTAGGTCGTGCTCGTGGTATACTTCCTAAGACAGAAATGATCCCGAACGAAAAAGTTTTGATGGGTACTAGTATAAAAGTGTATCTTCAAAAAGTCGAAGAGACACCGAAAGGACCTCTCATTTTGTGTTCGCGTAAACATTATAATTTTGTAAGAAGACTTTTGGAAAGCGAAATTCCTGAATTGATCGACGGAACAATCCTACTTCATGGAGTTGCTCGTGAACCAGGAATAAGAAGCAAGGTGGCCTTATCTTCCATCGACGAACGCATAGATCCGATAGGAGCATGCATCGGAGAAAAAGGAACGCGAATCGCCAGTATTTACAAAGAATTGAACGGAGAAAAAATCGACCTCGTTCTGTATTCAGAAGATCCTGCCGAATACATCAAAAATGCTTTGAGCCCTGCAAAAAATGTTTACGTATCTATCGACACTGAAGCAGAGAAAAACGAAGCTTTTGTCACTGTCTCTGATGACGATTTGAGCTTAGCTATCGGTAAGAAAGGTTCAAATATTCGACTAGCAAGTAAACTGACCAAATATCATTTGACTGTCAAATCTATGAGTCAAGTTAACGAAGAAGGAAATAGGTAATGACAACAAAAAAAATACCTATGCGTTCTTGTGTAGTCACGAGAGAAAAACTTCCCAAAAAGGAATTGCTGCGCATAGTGAGATTCGAAAACGTAGTATCCGTCGATCCGACAGGAAAACAAAACGGTAAAGGATGCTACATCAAAAAAGACAAGACAGTTTTAGAAACTGCCAAAAAAACTAAAGTTTTAAATAGAGTGCTGGAAACCGAAATACCAGATGAAATATACGATGAAATAGAGAAACTCATCGATTAGAAAGGATGTGACCCTTTATGCTAAGTGTAAAAGATTATGCTGAAGAAATGGGAATAACAGTTCAAGAAGTGCTAAAAAAATGTGCTTTCTTGGGAATTAAAGCCAACAATGCGACCGATATGTTAGAGGAAGATGAAGTCATCATGCTCGACAATGCCATAGACATATTAGATGCCGTCGAAGAAGAAAAAGTAGAATACAATTCGGATGAGGAGGAAGAAACACTCGTCATCGAGACGGAAAAGAAAGATACAAGACGTGGCAAAAGTGACAAAGTCAAAAAAGGATTCACAGTAGATGCCAAAAACAACTATGCCAAAAAACGTAAAGAAATGTACAAGAACAAAAGCAAGTTGCAATCGAGTACAAATTCAGATGAAAACATCGTACTATATAAAGATGGAATGACCGTAGGAGAATTGGCTACTGTTTTAGGAGTGAGTGGAACCGATGTAATCGTGAAACTCATGTCGATGGGACTTATGCTTTCACTAAATCAAAGCATCGACTTTGAAAATGCCGAAATCGTATCTTTAGAATACGGTAAAACCCTCAAAAAGGAAAGTACACAAGATGTAAGTAATTTCGAGGAACTAGAAATCGTCGACAATGAAGAAGATTTGAGTTCACGTCCACCGGTCGTAACCATCATGGGTCACGTCGATCACGGAAAGACGACACTTCTAGATTACATCAGAAATTCGAATGTCGTCGACAAAGAATTCGGTGGAATAACTCAACATATCGGTGCTTACCAAATAACATATGATGAAAAAAAGATAACATTCATCGATACTCCTGGCCACGCAGCCTTCACTGAAATGCGTGCTCGTGGAGCGTCTATCACGGACATCGTCATCATCATAGTCGCGGCAGATGACGGCGTCATGCCTCAAACAGAAGAGGCGATCGACCACGCTTTAAGTGCCAATGTTCCGATCATCGTAGCGGTCAACAAAATAGATAAGCCAGATGCAAATCCTGAAAGAATCTATACCGAAATGGCCGCTCACAACATAACACCTGAAAGTTGGGGAGGCAATATACCATTCGTGAACATTTCTGCCAAGACCGGAGAAAATATCGATGAAATATTGAAGACGATTCTCGTCATTTCTGAAATGAATGAATATAAAGCAAATCCTAACAGATATGCAAGTGGAACCGTCATCGAATCGCGCATCGATAAGGCTAGCGGAGGAGTGACGAGCTTACTAATCCAAAATGGTACCCTACGTCTTGGAGATCCGGTAGTAGTCGGTACGACATTCGGAAAAGTTCGTACGATCAAAAACGACTTAGGTCAACCCATTGTCGAAGCAGGTCCTTCGACTCCTGTAGAAATCACCGGATTGAACAGCAATCCTAGTGCAGGAGACAAATTCATGGCCTTCGAATCTGAACGCCAAGCAAAAGATGTTGCATCGAAAAGAACATTAAATCAAAAAGCATCGAAATATAACACCGATGTCGTCTCGTTCGATGATCTATTCAGTCAAATCCAATCGGGTGCAAAAGAAATAAACGTCATTTTGAAAGCAGATGTTCGCGGAAGCGAAGAAGCGGTCAAAAATGCACTTTTGAAAATAGACGTCGAAGGAGTAAAAGTCAAAGTCATCAGAAGTGGAATAGGTGCTATCACTGAATCCGATATAGTTCTAGCAAACGCATCTAATGCGATAGTAATCGGTTTCAACGTAGTCGCATCACATTCTACTAAGGAAGCCGCTAAAGAATACAATGTCGAAACTAGACTTTATACGATAATATACAAATTGGTCGAAGATATGGAAGCAGCCATGAAAGGTATGCTCGATCCTGAATTCGAAGAAAAGACGACAGGAACAGCCGAAATAAGACAACTCTTCAAATTCTCGAAAGTCGGCAACATTGCCGGAGTAAAAGTCTTAAAAGACAGTCTCAAAAATGGTGCAAAAGTTCGCATCATCAGAGATGGCACTATCATCTACGATGGAGTGATCTCTAGTTTACAAAGAGAAAAAGACTCGGTCAAAGAAGTCAAAGAAGGTTACGAATGCGGTGTTACTATCGAAAACTACAACGATATAAAAATAGGTGACATCCTAGAAACCTACGAAATGGTCGAGGTAAAAAGATGAGTTTGAAAACTAAAAGAATCGCTTCCGATATGATGCGTTCTATAAGCATCATTCTTAATGAAGAAGCTGAAAACGAAATTTTAAAGAAAGTGAGCATTACCGATTTGACTGTCGATTCCGATCTCACTTTCGCCAAAGTTTATTTTATGACTAGATTGGACGACAAAGAATTAGTCGAACGCGAACTCAACGAAGCTGCGGGTTTCATTAGAAAAGAACTCGCTCATTCGTTGAATTTAAGAAGTACCCCTGAACTCAAATTCGTTTATGATAAATCGTTAGATTATGGAGAAAGAATAGAAAGCATAATAGACAAAATAAAGGAAGAAGATTGACATGGCAGTAATAAAAGATGTACAAGATATGAATGAAAGAGAGATGAAAGTATTCAAAAAATATTTGGCGAACTACTATAGAAGAATATGCGCAGCTTCTAGTCCCTCTCCAAATTTTTGCAAAGCTCTTTTATTCTTACAGGCTAATAGAAGTGCTACAAAACTCATCGAAGAAATTCGAGCAGGTTATAAAACGGGATTCGTATCTTTCGATTTCGATTTCGAAAGTGTGCGTGATTCCGTCACTACCAAGCCGAGCGGTTTCGTAATAGGATACGACACAGGAGAGGGAACTAATAATCTTGAACTTTTCTTTGTCGAACCTGCACCATCTAGTTATCCACGACACGACGTAATTCACGAACTTTTAAAAGAATATATAACCGTCGCCAAGACCAATGGTTCGTTTTATATTCAAACAGAAACCGATTCATCTGACGTCCACTTGAATGAAGATTTAAAAACTTTATCTTTCAAACAAGTGAATAAGAATCACCAACAAAGAATATACAAAAGGGAAATACGACGATCATAATAAAGGAGAATTTTATAAAATGGAAATTAAAAATGCAAAAGATTTACAGCCTAGACAATGGCACTTATTCCGAAAATATGTTACAAAGTACTACAAAACTAGTGTTTTGGAAAGCAACAAAAATCCTGTCTTAAATAAGGCGAAGATGCGTCTTTTAGGTGAAAGCTATGCTGAGAGAATTCTCAATCGTATCAAAAGTGGCAACCTCGTATCTTATGTCGCATTGAAATACGACGATCGAGAAAAAGGTCTTGTCCCATATGCTTTCATCACAGGATACCTAGATATAGAACAAAGACTTTTGTTCATTTGCAACCTACACGTTATAGAAGACTATCCGTTTAGGCCGATGACATTGAAAGGTTTGTTCACACCGATGCAAAATTATGCCAAAGAACACGGAATTACTAGGGCATATTCGAAAAGTGACTTATTGACACCGAATCAAACCGATTCATTGGAGATTTTGGGATTCGATCAAGGAAGCTTGAATGGAACCGAAATTCCATACGGTTTTGGGTTGACTGAAGTAGAAATCGATCAAGTAGATGTACCAGGTAAAAGAGGAAAAGGTGGAAAGAGAATCGCTTTTAACAGGAATACTTGTCATAAATAAACCGACAGGTATGACGAGTAGAGACGTAGTAAACCGCGTCTCCAAGTTATTGCACACCAAAAAAATAGGTCATACGGGAACTTTGGATCCGATTGCCACTGGCATACTAATTTTGACGATTGGCAAGTGTACAAAGTTATCGGAATTTTTGACAAGTAAGTTCAAAGAATATGAAGCGACATTTGTTCTCGGAAGTGAAACGGACACTTTGGACAATACGGGAGTCGTACTGAAAACGAGCGACATCGCAGTCGATGATGAGACCATCACTTCTTGCATAAAGAGTTTCGAAGGATCTTACGACCAAACAGTACCAGCTTATTCTGCTGTCAAAATCGCCGGACGTAGACTTTACGACTATGCCCGAAATGGTGAAGAAGTCGAACTTCCCAAACGACACGTGACCATAAGTTCCATAGACATACTTTCTATCGACAAACGCACGATAAAGATTCGTACGACTGTTTCGAAAGGAACTTACATTAGAAGTTTAATTAGAGATATAGGACGTGCCTTAAAAACATATGCGACGATGACCGATTTAGTGCGAACAAAACAAGGAAATGTCGACAAAAAAAACAGTTATACTTTAGAAGAAGTAGAATGCGGAGCTTACAAAATCCTCACTCCAGATGAAATTCTTGCCGACATTCCGACTGTAGAAATGGACGACGAACTATTTTTTAAAGTATCGAACGGTAGAAAAATCGAACTTTCTATGGACGAAGAATACGTCAAATTCGTTTACAAAAATGAGGTCATCGCGCTTTACAAAAAGGATGACACTGCGTATCGAATGTACGTCAAATTTTAGTAAACTCTATGTAAAAGAATTTCGATTAAACGATTATGAACCTACACAAGGTTCTTTTATTTTTGGCATGGGCATGCAATAATCGAAATAAGAGAAGAATAGGTGAATTTGTGAATGACTAAAAAAACCAAAAAAATGTTGATGATAGGGGCGATCATTATAATACTTGCGAATCTAATCCCGACCATCGCGACAAAATTGTCCATGACAAGCCAAAAAAGAAAATTCAACATGATTTCCTCGACATCAAATATGTTCTTCGAAGATGAACTCAAACTTTTTGCCAAAGAAAACAACATCGACTTGTCCATAGACTACTATGGAGATTTAGAGATTGTCGATACCCGGTAGTCTTGGCTGTAACAAAAGATAAAGCCAATGAACTGAACCTATATTCACAAGAAATTACCAACGAAAACATATTGAGAGCGATAGAAACGAAAAAGTTGAATTATGTCATGCCTAGCGTGACGAAAACTAATATAGGCGCTACTGCCTACTTGGGTTTTTTGAACAGTCTCGCTGGCAGTCCCGAAGTACTCACCGTCGAAATGTTAAAAAATCCCGATTTGATCGCAAGCATGAAGGCATTCTTTAAAGGCGTCGAACGAGTTAGTGGTGACGAATTATACCTCGAAGAAATGTTCTTAAACGGTTCGTACGATGCCATAATAAATTACGAATCTTCCCTAATAGAAATGAATAAATTACTCGAACGCGAAGGCAAAGAACCATTACACTTGATATATCCTAAAGATGGAGTGGCGATAAACGACATGCCATTTGGATACGTCGAACGAAATCAAGATAAAAAAGAAAACTTTGAAAAGATATTGAATTACCTGAGAAGTGAAAAGGTTAGCAAACTTCTCGAAAATCATGGCATAAGAACATGGTATGGAGGAGTTAACAATCAATCCGATTCGAACTCTTTCAAAAAAGAATGGGGAATAGACATCAACAAATATCTGATACCACTAAAATACCCTAGTAAAAAAGTCATGACTGAAGCATTGGACATATACGTCGAATCGTTGAGAAAATCGACCATACAGTATTTTGCTTGGACATATCGGGAAGCATGCAAGGAACAGGACTAGAAGAACTAAAAGACGCGATGAATTACATACTAGATAGAGAACAAGTTGGCAAAGACCGATTACAATTTTCGAGTTATGATAAAATATCGATCATCACATTCAACTCTCTAGTACAAAAAAATCTTTGGTCTACACTGGAGATGACACGAAAAATGCGATAAACTTCGTCGATAGCCTCAAAGCATCAGGCGGGACCAATATATACGATCCTTCCCAAGAAGCTTTAAAAATACTAGAAAACACGAATTCGAAAGAGTATACTCGCATGGTGATATTGATGACGGACGGCGAATCGAACGTCGGTCAATTTGAAAAACTGAGAAGATACTATCAAAACAACTCACTAGATATTCCTATATACAGTATTATGTTCGGAGAATCGAATGAAAGACAGCTTTCCGAAATAGCTCTTTTGACGAACGCCAAAATATTCGACGGCAAAGAGGGTTTAAAAGAAGCCTTCAAAGAAGTTAGGAGTTATAACTGATGAAACAAATTCAAAAACGCTATATATACGCCGGTTTCTTGAGTGCTGTATTTTTCATAATAGTTTATGGTATTCTCGATTTCGACGTTTGGATATCGGTTCTCTTGACGGCGATAGTCTACTTTGGTGGAATATTTCTATATAAAGAAAAAGATATGAGAGAATTAAACGCCAAAAATATCGACAATTACTATTTCCTAGCATCCAAATGTGCAAATAAAGCGAGACTTTGTGAAAACGAACAAATAACCAAAGCCGTCGATAAAATTGCCACATACACCGATGAAATCATCGTGAGTCTCTCTCAAAGGCCCAAAAAAGTCGAACAGGTCTTCGATTTCTTCGACTACTATTTGGACATCACGAATAAAATACTCACGCGATACTTATTAGTTAAAAAACACAATAATAAGACACAAAAAGATGCCGACTTTGTCGACAACACAGTCTCTTACTTGACGACGATCACCGATTGTTTTAAAAAACAACTCGACAACATGAAAGAAGCACGAATGCTCGACATCGAAAGCGAAATAAGAATATTTGAACACACTATCGGTTTCAAAAAAACTGATATAGAGTAGGTGAAGATAATGAACTTAAATAAACCAAAAGAAGGAACGATAGAAAAAATAGTCGGCCTAGTGATAGTACTCGTAGTGATCTTGGTCGTCGTCATCGTAAAAAATGGATTCAACGGTGGTAATGCCAAAATCGACGTCATACGAGTCGCAACTGGCGGAGGTAAAGAAGCTTTCATGGCTGACGAGGATGTTAGCAAATTGATGAGAAAAAAATACAGAATAGAAGTTTAGTATTTTTTATTGTCGAATATTTGTTGACTTTTCCAAAAAACAATTTATAATATGGAAGTCAAAAGGGGGCTATTAATATGCCAATAAAAATATTCGTAGATAAAAACTGGTTAGAAGCAAACAAAGATTTTGCCGATACAACGATTACTTCTAAAAATAAGCAATTTATAGACCACAGTATAAAAATATTACACCAAGCACGTCAAGAATTCGTCGAATCGTTAAAAAAGCAAGGATTGATAGTCACTTCTGACCCAAAAGAATACGATGAAAACACAATTTGTATCATCGATTCTCCTCAGTTGATTTCACATGATAATTCCTTCCAACCGATTTATCAGGTTATAGAAAGAAAGATCCATTCTTCCGGAGGTCCGGATTTTAATTATCCGACAACTGTCGATCTACCATCCTTTTGGCAAAGACCTTTCTATCCGGCAGTATTCAAAAATATAGGTGTAAACCGCGGAATAGATAAATTTCTAGTAGAGACACCCGAACAATTTGCAAAAATATTTGCTTATTTTCAAAAATCTTTGGCTGAAAACATCAAACTAAATTGGAGAGATGTAGTATTTCAACAGTACATCGAAACACCTACGAACTACAAAACTTACATGCGTGTATTAGTTTCAGGAGCAGGAAAAGTCTTAGGCTCGAGTCTCAAGTGTTCGAAGAATATGCCAAATTCTATTAGCTTAGACGGCGATTTCGAGAGAGTTTTCTTGAGACCGGATTCTCCTTTCTTTATAAGAGCAAAAAAGATGTTCAATTACTATTCAGGTGGAGATAATATTTCCTTAGAAAAACCAGAATTTCTAAATGACGAACAAAAAAGAACGCTTGCTGCTCATGGAATAGATCCAAACAATATGCAAGTTCCAAATGAAGTTATGAATGTTTGCAGGAATATCATGGCTAACTGTAACAAGGAATTGGGTGTAATTGCTGGGATAGACTTTATTTTGAATGAAAGAGATGGTCATTGGTACTTTTTAGAATTTCACTCCCAACCTGCGATCGACGAATGGGCAGACGTACGAGGCATACCACTCCCACCAGACGATGGAGAAATAGAAAACTATATTGCTAGAGAAATGTACGAACTAGTATTGAGAAAAGAAGCACTCACCCAAATAATCGAACAAAGACTGAAAAAAGATCAAAAGCAAGATTTTTAATCACTTTTTTTGACAAATTTCCATCGACTTGTAAATAAACTCTAGTAAAAAAATCGATTCTATGTTATCATGAATATGTCAAGGAAATTTGCATAAAATAAAAAAGGGAACATTCAGTTTTTGCGAGTTGAATGTCTACCTAGTTTAATTTTAGTAAACACTTATTCTAGCGAATGAGTGTCACTTTTTTATAACTACTATCATAATGATTAGGAGTAACAAAATGATAGAAAGATACCTAAGAACTTTCAATATAAAAGTTCTTTTTTTCATTTCATCAAACCTCCTCTCTATAAGAGATTTGGTAGACACTCAACAACTGATATTCCCTAGAAAAATTATACTAAAAGATGCATTCTAATACAATGTGATTACAATCTTTTGTCAACTTACAAAATTGATAATCGATTCTTCGACAAATTTTTGTCGATTCGTAAATAAGGCCTAGTAAAAAAATCGATTCTATGTTATCATGAATATGTCAAGGAAATTTGCATAAAATAAAAAAGGGAACATTCGGTTTTGACAAGTTGAATGCCTACCTAAATTTAATTAAGTGGACATTTAATTCAATAAAGAATTAAGTGTCATTTTTTTATAACTACTATCATAATGATAAAGAGAAATAAAATGATAGCAATGAGCTTTAAAACTTTTACAATAAAAGCTTTAGTTTTCATTTTTATCAAACCTCCTCTCTATAAGAGATTTGGTAGACACTCAACAACTGATATTCCCTAGAAAAATTATACTAAAAGATGCATTCTAATACAATGTGATTACAATCTTTTGTCAACTTACAAAATTGATAATCGATTTTTGTGACAAATATCCATCGATTTAGTAGTTAATTAGAGGGATTCGTTTGACAACGAGCTCCTTTTTTGATAAAATACCCTTGTTTGTAATTATTTTATAAACCGCACTTAGAAGGTTCAAGAGCGAATGCCACCTTTTGAAGGCGAGTCCTAAAAAATATGATGGGAGGTAAAAATAATGAAAGCCATATTCGTAACAGGTGGAAAACAATACTATGTTTCAGAAGGTGATGTTCTTTACGTAGAAAAATTGGATACTGAAGCAGGAAAAGAAATCGAATTTGATACAGTTCTTGCTGTCGACGATAAGATCGGTACTCCATACGTAAAAGGAGCAAAAGTCGTTTGTAATGTTGAAAAACATGGAAAACAAAAGAAAATAGTCGTTTTCAAATACAATCCTAAAAAGAAATATCGTAAGACTCAAGGTCATAGACAACCTTATACTAAATTAGTCGTTTCTAAAATAGTAAAGTAGGGTAATAATGATCAAAATTGCGATTAAATCCACAAATGTCGTCATAAAGGGTCATGCTGAGTATGAAGATCGTGGAAAAGATATCGTATGTGCGAGCGTTTCATCGATCGTCACGACGAGTATCAATGCCATACTTCGCTTCGATAATGATGCCATCGATTACGAATCTAAAGAGGGTTTAGTAAAAATCGATATACTAAAAGAGGATGAAACTACAAGAAAACTCATCGATAATATGATCGCACTCTTAGAAGAATTGGCATCAGATTATCCAAAGAATATAAAAGTAGAAAGAGAGTGAAATGTTATGAATTTTATGAAATTGAACATACAGTTATTCGCTCACGTCAAAGCACAAGGTTCTACACAAAACGGAAGAGATTCTGCCGGACGTAGATTAGGTGCTAAGGCTGCAGATGGAGAAACTGTGAATGCAGGAAGCATTCTTTACCGTCAAAGAGGTACTAAGATTTATCCTGGTACAAACGTTGGAATAGGTAAAGATCATACATTATTTGCTAAAGTCACTGGCGTCGTCAAATACGAAAGACTCGGAAGAGACAAGAAAAAAGTCAGTGTTTACGAAGCATAGTATTGACAAATACACAAAAAGAAGTATAATAAAAACAGTTATAAAAAAGGAAAGCGATGTATCCACATCCACCCGATTTGCATGATTTAAGCGAATGGGTCGAAAGCCAATGACAAAAAATGTTATTTTTGTAAAACGTGCTTTTAGGTGGATACATATAGTTATCTACCTTTTTATATATTATTGATGGAGGTGTGTTTTTATAGCACAATTGAGAAAAGATGAGCAACCTATAAATGACAGGATAAGAGTTTCAGAACTCATGGTCATCGGTCCCAACGGGGAACAAATGGGAGTAAAAAAATTGGAAGACGCATTGACTCTCGCAAATTATGCAGGGTTGGACTTAGTTCTAATGAGTGGCGATTCGACACCTGCTGTCGGAAAGATAATGGACTACAACAAGTACCGTTATGAAAAACAAAAGAAAGTCAAAGAGCAACAAAAAAAACAAAGAGAGAACATGAAGGAACTCAAAGAATATAGACTTACTGCCAAAATAGACATTGGAGACTTTGAAACTCGCAAGAAGAATGCTCGCGAATATCTCGTAAAGGGTCACAAAATAAAAGGATCTATCCGTTTCAAAGGTAGAGAGATGGCCCATGCAGAAATAGGTATCGAAGTATTGACCAAATTCGCAGATGAATTATCAGATGTCGCAGACGTCGAACAAAAACCTGTCTTGGAAGGTCGCAATATGTCTATAATACTTGCACCTAAAAAGCAATAAACGAAGTAAAGATTTAAGGAGGAATCGATTTATGCCTAAACAAAAGACACATAAATCTACAAAGAAAGTATTGAATGTAAGAAATAGTGGTAGTATCACTTACAAAAAATCTAATGGTAACCACAAAACGGCAAAGGACTCAAGTAAACAAGTTCGTAAACGTAGAAAGGCCGGAACTTTAAGTAAAGCCCTCGGGTCTAGACTTAAAGACGTAATCTAACAGGAGGTAAATTATGACAAGAGTTAAAGGTGGATCTGTTGCAAAGAACAGACGTAGAAAAGTTTTAAAGCAAGCCAAAGGTTATTTTGGAAGTAAACACAGATTATTTAAGACAGCACAAGAACAAGTATTCCACAGTGGAAAATATGCTTATCGTGACCGCAAAAACAACAAACGTAATTTCCGTAAATTATGGATTACACGTATCAATGCAGGTTGCCGTGCTAACGACATAAGTTATTCTAAGTTCATCGATGGATTGAACAAAGCAGGTATCGAAGTAAATAGAAAGATGTTGTCGGAAGTCGCTATCGACAATCCAACATTGTTCGCTTCATACGTACAAATGGCTAAAGATGCTATCGATGGTAAGGCGCCTAAAAAAGAAGTAGCAACTGAGACTAAAGCCGTCAAAGAAGAGAAGACTGAAAAGAAAGCTCCAAAAGCTGAAGAGAAAGTCGACTACTCTAAATTGACTGTCGCTGAACTCAAAGAAATTGCCAAAGAAAAAGGCATCGAAGGTTACACTTCTATGAAAAAAGCCGAATTGGTAGATGCATTAAAATAGTAATTTTGACACCTTCGGGTGTTTTTTCATGCCAAATATTACGTTGAAAAAGAAATAGACTACATGATACAATGGAAGAGAAAAAGGATGTGTATATGTATGAAAGACGCGATAAAAAGAGCTATCTTTGTCGCCATTGGTGTGAGTTTACAAATATTGTTAGGAATGTTCATAAATATCTATTTGATGGAACACATATTCGTCGTCAATATTTTCTATATTTTTATAAGTTTTCTTTTAATTTTGTCACTCATCAAAGATAGCAAAAACTATTCTTATACACTTCCTTGGATCATCATCGTTCTACTTTTCCCAATATTCGGGACACTCATGTACATCGTCTTAGGGAATAACATTGCAAAGAGTAAAACTTTGAAGAGCATTGTCGAACACGAAAAAACAAGTAAAAAATATCTCATCCAAGACGAACAAATTGCCGAAAAGTTCGAAAATAATGGCAGATTGAAATACATCAGTAATTTTGCAGGTTTTCCTGTGACGACCGACAACGAAGTAAAATACTATCCTCTAGGAGAACTTGCCTTCGAGGCGATGAAAGAATCGTTGAGAGAAGCCAAAAAATTCATCTTCTTCGAATATTTCATCGTGTGCCCAGGAAAAATGTGGGGAGAAATATTCGACATATTGAAACAAAAGGCCCATGAAGGACTCGATGTTCGTGTGATGTACGACGACATGGGATGCATCTCAACTTTGAAAAGCGATTACCCTAAAAGACTCGCCTCATATGGAATAAAATGTATCTCTTTCAACAGATTGAACCCCATATCCGGTCTCATCATGAATCATCGAGATCATCGTAAAATACTCATCATCGATGGCAAAGTTGCTTTCTCAGGAGGCATAAACATCGCGGATGAATACATCAATCTCGTGAACCATTATGGCCTTTGGAAGGACAACGCTTTCAAAATAGAAGGAAATGCCGTTTGGAATTTCACAGTCATGTTTTTGACTATGTGGAATTCGTCGTTACCTAAAGATGAAGACGTAGATTATACGAAGTTCAAATACTCTTTTCCGAATAGAAAAATTCAAAATGGCTTCACTGTACCGTACGGTGAAACTCCTTTAGATAAAGAGGTGACTGGAGAAGACATTTATTTGAACATCATCAATCAAGCTACAAAATACGTATACATTTTTACACCTTATTTGATCATAGATACCGACATGATAAATTCCCTCATTTTGGCTGCCAAAAGAGGAGTCGACGTCCGTTTAGTAATTCCTGGCATTCCCGACAAAAAAATAGTCTATACTTTATCCGAAAGTTATGTAACTCCACTAGTCAAAGGAGGAGTGAAGGTTTACAAGTATACGCCAGGATTCGTTCATTCTAAAGTCTTCGTCGCCGATGATCAAGTCGCCACTGTAGGAACTATTAACTTAGATTATCGCAGTCTCTACCTACATTTCGAATGTGGCTGTTATTTCGAAAACTGCGATGTGGTCGCGACGATCAAAGAAGATTTGGTAAACTCTATCGAACAAAGTCATCAAGTCACCAAAGAGGAAGCAGAACCGAGTTTAATCAAAGCCATATGGCAAGCCATTCTTAGACTCATCGCTCCATTGATGTAAATTCATCGTTTTAACACCTTTTTTAGATTTATAAAATTGAGTCCGACGATCGTCAAAATATCGAGAATCTCTCCGACTATCAAGCCGTACAGTCCGATTTTGAAATAACTGAACACTGTAAGCGAAATAGTTTTGACGATTATACCCGCGGTGGCCGATCTAAAAGCTAAATCGGTGTGCCCTAAAGCCTGCAATGTACTAGATAATGGCCCTTCCAAATTGTAAAGAACGAATATGAAGGCCATTATTCTTATGTAAGTGGCGCCTTCTACTGTTCCATATATCGTGTTTAACAAAAACTCCGGGAATAAAAATACGACCGTATTGGAAATCAATCCTAATATTAAAGATAACATCAAAGACTGCTTAAGCCGTCTTTTTATATTGGTATGATCCCTGAGTTCATAAGATTTACTCACCTCGGGAACTAATGCCGTGCTGACTGCTTGAATGATGAACGACGGGATCATCAGTAAAGGCACTACATACGCATTATAAATACCGTACTCACTTACTATAAATGAATTTGAATATCCGACACTTTTCAAAACGAAAGTCAAAATGATCGGTTCGAAGAAGTAAGCTACGTTTCCTATAATTCTACCTCCGACAGTAGGAAGACACAAATCCAATACTTCTTTAGTCGTCTTCAAATCGGGTTTAAGATCTTTTTTTTTGATAGTAAAGTTTTTAGGAAGATATAAAAGGAAGATGACTATGGAGATAAATTCACTTATTATGGATAAAAGAATGAAACCACACACTCCATACATGGGACTTTGATGGACTAATCCTGGCAAGAAAGTGACAATTATTAAAAACCTCGCGACTTGCTCGATGATATTCGACATAGTATGAGGAAGCATCCTCTGCTTACCAAAAAAGTACCCACGAAGTATGCTCGAGATGGAGATGAAAGGAAGAATGAAAGCCATTGACATCAAAGGAAATTGGGCAGATGGCTCATCTAACAAGTTGACCGCGATGTATTTTGCTGAAAATATTATGATAATCATCATGACCAAGTTGAGTAATAAAGTTATGGGTACTACTGACATGACAATCTTCTTCCCACGTTTTGTTCCACGAGCCACCAAAGTACTTATAGCCATCGGCAACCCGAGTTGTGTTAAGGCGATCAAAAGAGAATATGTAGGCATAACTAAACTGTAAAGATTTATCCCTTCTTGTCCGACGATTCTCGTAAAGACGATGCGTATCAAAAAACCCAACACTTTCGTGACCATCGATCCTATTAACAAAATAAAAGCACTTTTAAAAAATAAACTTTTTTTCATATCACAAAATTTTATTCGAGTGAAACCTTTTTCTTGACAAACAAGTTCGGGGGGGGGGGTATAATCTCAAGTATAAGGTATAGTAGGCGAAGTTTATTTCAGTAGAAAAAGAGAATATTCTAATGTCTATTAAAAGCAAAAAAGGGTGGAAACGCCAATCTTTAATGTGTTAAAAATCAGTTAGGAGTGACAATATGAATAAGAAAACCAAAAGAATGTTATATACAACTATTGCAGTACTGTTGTTGATTACTATAATAGGTGCAGTATCTTATGCTTATTTCACGACAACAGGTACAACTCAAAAACAGGATACTTCTTTGTCGATGGCAACTCTTTCTTTGAGATTCGCAGATAACGATAATGGTATAGATGCCGAACTAGGTTTTGGTGAAACAGTCACCAAAAAGTTTTTGATCGAGAATACTGGAACTGCAGAAGCATCTCTCAGTTTGGATTGGAACAATATGATTAATACCTACTTGAATGGTAGTCTCACATA
>CAOJEC010000014.1 GCA_948433885.1 uncultured bacterium
TATGTCTTTTTTCAATATTGCAATCATTGCACTTCACATTTAAATTAACAATTTTGAAATCATTTGACAATTCCAAATAAATAAAATAGAATACATGATGACTTTGAAAGGAAAAAAATTATGAAAATCGATTATAAACAAATAATAGAAAAAATTGAAAGAACTATTTTAGCAAATAAAGAAAACATAAAAAAGCAACAAAAAAATACTCTAAATATAAAACTAAAACAATTTAAGTACAAATTATTTCAGACCGCATTGTGTGCGTCTCCTCTTTACATTATTGCTTTGTTTTTGATCTCGAGACCATCTCTAACATTTTTGACAGGCATGATCAATCCACTTGTTTTATCTGCATTAGCAGTAGGAGTTTCTACTACAATCGGCTACTTAATACAAAGAGACCCTAAAAAACCGAATGAACCTAAAACTAAAGCTGTAGACAAGTATGTGATGGAGGTTGAAAGTGCTATCGAAGAACATAGGCTAGAAAATAAAAACACAGCTCTTTTTGAGATAAAAAACTCTTTAACACATAGACAAGATTATTTTAATAGTTTATCTGACCGTTATGAAATCAAGTTGAATGGAAAAAAATCCATAGAAGAACTGACTCGTGAAAAAGACGAATTACAAAGTACTCTACAAAATAGATTTGACCAATTGGATGTTTTGAGTTCTAAATACATTTTAAATCATTCGTTTACTTTAAATAAAAAAATAGGAGATATACTTTTTTCGACTATAATTACGTCGGTTATTTGTGGATTAATTGGAATGGTAACCTTATGTATGCCAATCGTTTTGAATCCGACGGTAGTTACTAGAGAACTATATATGACTTTAAGTCCCTTCTTAATAGGAGGCTTGATGGGCACTGGTTATCTTAAAATAGGCTTAGATCGTTTGAAAGCATGTGAAATTCTCGCTGAAAAAGTGGAAGAAGCATCTTCTATTCACAATGTAGAAGATGACGCAAAAATAGAAACTGTCGTCAAAGAAATTGTCTCTCTAGCAGAAAAGATCCAAGAAATAGAAGATGAAATTCGATTCATACAAATCGATGAAGAATATAGAGTATCTCACGAAAAATCGCTGACCGATGAATTGACAATGGAACCGGTGTTGGATGTGCCGATGGAGCAACCGCTAGTGGATACTTTACAAGAAAAAGGCAAAACGATCGGTCTAAAACCTTTGGACGATCCTGATCACCAATAAAAAAGAAAGACGCATCTTTCTTTTTAAAAGTTCGTTTATAGACGAACTTTTTACATACTTCGCTGTTTACCCTCATGAGTATGATCTAATTCTTCTCCGGTAGCCAATGTCCACAATTCTCTCTCGACTGCTTCCATTTCTTCTGTTTGACTCAGACTATTGGCAAACTGCTGTTTACAGTCAAAAAACATCATGGCCAGTTTATCGCTATTTTCTTGTAAAGCGAGACGCGCTAACGTGCTCATCAAATCCTCAAAACCTTCTTGGGAGATGAATGATTTCTGAGGAATTTTTAAAGAAAAATCGATTACATCTTGTTGCCATGTTTGAGTACTTGTAGAATCTCCCCAACCTCTATCTTCGTATCTTTCACCAATGATTGCCTTAGGTGAACGCACTTTTCTATCGTAATATGGATCGTATGCCATGATGCCTCCTGTATTTTGTTCTCTATACAAAATTATAACATATATGTAAAATCTCCACAACGATTTTTCGTTGAAGCTTTTTATACAATAAACTATAATTTTATAAAGAAAGAAGATTGTTATGAAGACCGATTTACTAACTATCCCATACGTCGGAAAAAATACGAAAGAAGATTTGATGAATATAGGCATCATATGTGTCGAAGATCTCAAGGGAAAAAATCCAGAAGACCTCTTCTTAAAAGATTGTCAATTCAAAAGAAGATTGGAAGATCGTTGTCAACTTTATGTCTTTCGCAGGGCCGTATACTTTGCCGAAAATGAAGTTCACGATAAAGAGAAATTGAAATGGTGGTATTGGAAAGATAAATAAAACACGGATGTAATTTGATCCGTATTTTTATGTCTTATTAGTTCAAATAGTTCAATTCCTCAACTGTTTTTAACTATTCACTAGTTTTATAAAATTCTTCTCTTTCTTTGATTATACAAAGTTCGCCGACTTCCACATTTCGGTTTTCATATTTGTTTTTCAAATATGTGACAAAATCGTTTTCTAATTCGTCTTTGCTATCGCTCTCAAATTCGTTTTTCATGATGCAGTTTTCCATCACTTTCCGCAGACGTTTCCATCTATCGTAATACTTAGACTTGGATTTGACCATGAATCCCTTCGAATCTTCTAAAACGAAACCTTCGACATGATCTCCATCCAAAGTATAATCTTCGGACATTATAGTGTCGTAAACTTTATCGAATTGTTCTACGTCCTCTACTGAAAAGACTAACTTCTTAGTTTCGATTCGATTTTTACTAGCAAAATCTATCAATTCAGAATAAACCATTTTTTCAAAATCGATTCTATTTCGAATGACATCTAAAAGTACAATTTGTGAATGCTCGTACTCGATGATATGTGGATCGTTTATAGGATCGATGACCTCGAATACAAAAGTCTCTTTTTCGGCCATGATCTTATTTTTGATCGCCCCGATTTGGTCGTCATCGAATGTTTCAAAAAATATCTTTTTGAAATAGTCCACATAATTCCCGACATTTGTCGACTTCGATGCAAAAAATAATTCACCTTTTTCTACCGACAGTATTCCCAAAAAACCATTGTACTTCAAATAAAAGTTTACAGGATACGATAGTTCATTTTTAAGTTCGGCAAGTTGTGTTTCTTTTCTTTCACCTATTTTAAAAAATTTATTGTAACTTCTCGCGACTATCCTATTATCGGAAGTATTTATGAAAAGACCTCTCGTCTTAGTAGTAATATCATCCCAAACGCGATTATAAAATGCCTCTTTTGTAAAATTGAATGAAGAAATATTGTCACCCAATTCCTTTTCATAAACATAGTTGTTTTTTCTGAGCGAAGAAACCAAATTGTAGATATTTGTTTCTTCAACTAAATTCTCATTGTAAACTTCATTTTTAATTGCAGTAAAACTCATCGTCCCATCATCATTCAAAGTGAGTACTCTCAAGTTTCCACCATGTTCGACATCTCCTTCGAGATTGTAAGAATATTCATAATCTTCCATCGAAACTTTAAAATAGTTTCTATGTCCGTGTATTTGAATTACTTTATCTAATGCCTTCCTAGCATATTCGTCGTAAATTTGATCTATATTAACATCGTACTTATCTACTCCATATATGAACGAATTTGTACTATAATAATCGATCGGTAAATTTGGAAAATATGGTATTCCTCCATGTGTGACTAAGTAGGTTTTATTTCTAAAATTTAAATAAGCAATTTGCGACAATTTTTTTATGAATCCTCGCACCTCGCTTTTAGAAAGACTGTGAGATTCGAATTCTTTGATCGTATTTTTAATATCGTAATCTAAGACGAAGTCATCATCACAAGCATATTTGTATAGTTTATCTTCGTGATTTCCCACTAAAAATGTCGCATTTTTATTATCCATCAACTTCGTCAAAAATTCGTACGTTTGATAGTTTTCTATACCTCTATCGAAGTAGTCACCGACGAATATATATGCATCTTCTACTCTATAAGGATTATTATCGAAATATGTCTTAAGGGCAGTGAAACATCCATGAATATCACCGATTATATGAACATTCTTATAATGATCGTAATTCATCGGTTCGCGTGTCAAAATGGATTCGAAATCATCAGGATCGACTATTTTGAAAGCGCCAGGAATTTGTTCTTTAGCAAAATTTTTATAAGCTCTATCTATTGAACATTCAGGAACGACTTTATATATTTCTCGATTTTTATTCCTGTCGTACACTTCTTCTTTTGGAATTTTCGTAAAATCTAAAATGTAGAGTCTATATCTATATTTCTCGGCCAACTTTTTATAAACGGATAGATCATCTTTTTTAGAATGAACCGCGTCGACTATTGTAAATTCTCCCTTTTTCATTCTTTCTTCCAATATACTATATAAAATATTCCATGTCTTTTTGTTATTGAACTGTGGAATCATCTCGGTGTGATCGATAGTCAACTCGGGAGAATTCAACATAAGCCTTATCGTATCAGCCGACAAAGTGAATCTTTCCAAATCATTTTTTTTCACAAAAGTGCTTTTACCTGAGCCTTGTGCTCCTCTCAAAATTATCAATTTGCGCATTTTTACACACCTCTAATAGATTTCTATATTTAATAAAAGATTATACTTCTATCATAAACATCGACATATCGTATTTTAACATAATTTTGAGTATATTAAAACTCGAACGTTCGGGTTTGTTCAAATCAATATAAAAAGTTTAAAAATTTTTCATATGAAGATTTATAATCGCGATTAAAACATTTAGCTTCTTTATCATAAAAATACTTTGTATAATTTGCAAAACTTTTACTCCTTATAATTTATAACAAAGCGTTTTTGTTCATCACATTGAAATGTTGATTGTTTTTGCCCTAGTAGCTCATCTACTAAAAGATTACAAACTTCTAATCCAGATGAACTTACAGGATTATATTCTATGATATCTATTACCTCTCTGCCACCAATTGACATTTGTCCTACATCTAAGACATAACTTTTTGGGAAATCTGGTATTAAAGAAGCTCTACTAACTTGTCCTTCAACAAAAGTCTTAACCTCACTTGGTACTTCTGTTGGATAATCGACATATGATCTAGAAATACTCAATAAAGTACTATTCAAAACGTATACTCGATACTCCTTACAATCCATATTATTTTCTTCATCTTTAATGGATTCAAAAACATCAGATAGAAAAACAACATCATCTGAAGATATATTCCATAAAGTAGGTTTTGTAGCAAAATATTTATTTCCTCCAATGTCAATATATCCAAAATACTCTAAAACGCAATGAGTATGACTTTTTTTAGCGGTTTTTAAAAAAATACTTTTAAAAATTGTTTTATAACTTTCAACATTTTGTTGAAAATTACCATAAGTTGTTTGAATAACTCTTCTATGAATAGGTTGAATTCTTTGTGGCCAATAAGTTATTTTTTTTAAATCACTTGCTGTTTGGATAGATAATGCCCCATTTTTCTCTAAGTAATTTAAAAGTTCTCCTTCGTAAGGCATAAAACTTCTCGGAAAAATTATTTTCCCTTTAACAGCAATTTCTTCATGATCCATATAAAATTTTTTAGTAGATCTATCAAACACTATTAACATATTATTTATTTTAGCCGAATCCATCAATTCTTTTTCTTTAGTTTTTATCCAAATAGTATTCTCATCATCATCTTCGCTTATAACATAATCATTTGAAGTCAAGCTTGGCACACTAAAACAAAAATAATCAATTTCCATATGTTACACCTCCTGAAAATTAAATTTAAATATACAGTGTTTATATATTGTTTTTTTCATTATATCAACGTGTTTTTCTAAATTGACATAACTCAATTAAATTGTACATTATCATTGTTATACCTTAGATCACTATTTCGTTGTAATCATTTTATAATAAGAGTTTTAGTCAAAAATTATATTTAATAAATTATTAATTAATTCTTCAGATTTCATCTCATTAATTGCAAAGCATTTCTTACCTAAGTCCTTAAATGATGCTCCACATGAATATAACTTCTTGCTATCTATAATTATAAATCTATCATGAAATATATCTATATTTTTAAATTCTATATTAGAATATTCATTTTTATATTTTTTTACTAAAATATTATCTATATTTTTAGAAATAACAATTATTTTCTTATCTACATTTTTTAGAATTTTTAACAATTCTTTCCCAGCATAGTTATCGATAATAATTAGTTCCTTATTTGCCTCATCAAATATATCTAGTAATAAAGTATATGCATCAAATATTTGGCTTTCAAAGAATATTGTATTTATTTTTCTTGTATTTTATTAAATGTATTTTCTAACTTTAATATTCTATTCTCATGATTTATTAGCATTTCACTATTCATTAAACTATTTGAAACATATCTTCTTAATTTTACAAAAGCATCCATAATATTAATACTTACTTCTACAGCAATTTCTGATTTTAATATAGTAGCTAACATCATTACACCTTGTTCTGTAAATACTCGCGGATTACGTCTAGACATTTTACTATAATTTGTGGTCAAATTTTTTGACCGCAATTCTTCTAAGTCAAAAGCATTTAAAAACCATGAAAATCTATAAGGAAATTTTAGTGGATTATTTTTAACTGCTTGATTTATTTCTTTTGTACCATTTTTACATTGATATAATTTAGCTAATTCCGAATCTAACATTACTTGAGTACAATTCACCTCATAAATCATACTTTCTACACCATCATCAACTTTTTCAATTTCTTTTTCTTTAACTGCAATATCTACCATTTAAAACATCTCTAATCAATAAATTTAAATATATACAATAGTTAAATTTCTATACATAATATAATACTTTTTGTGAAATTAGTATAGTCTATCCTTTATATTCTCATTCATAGCGTTTTCTATTACAAAAGATCATAATATTGAAGAAATTCATATAAAAAAATACCCTTTTGGTCCTATTACAAAAAATATTTTTTCTATAGCTTCTATCCCTGTTGCACTATCACCAATTTTAGAAAGCAATCCTTTTTTCAGCTATACTTTCAATATTGTTTTTTATTTGTATAATGAAAAAATGAATAACAAATATCTATATTATATCTTCTACTTTCAATAATATCTACTCTTACAAAGAATCACATGAATAATGATTATGTCGTTATACAAGAGTGTTTATAAAATTGATATAAATCAATTTTATTTACATAGATATTTTAACATAATTTTGAGTATATTAAAACTCGAATAAAAGTTCGAGCAGATTCTTCTCTGGTGCCCTAAGGGATGACGTTCAACAACTTTTTATATATTTAATTTTAATTCAATTTGTTTCATGTCTTCAGCTTTTAAAAGATTAGGATTGTATTCAATGTTTATTGTAATTTTTTCACGCTCTTCATATTTTTTAAACAAATAATCCTCGTTAAAATTGCCTTTAACTGTCTCTATTCCTTCTATTTCAAACAAATCTTCTATTGCTCCTTTATAACAATATTCACAACAAAGATCATCTCTAATTATCGTATAATTAGATGTTTTAAATTTTGGATATTTATCAAAAGATAGTATAGAAGGAATTTTTGTAATATTCAAAAACAATGTAATTTCCATTTTTATTATTTTAGGAGTTATTAAATTAGAATCATATTTTAAATAAATATCTAATTGTTCGTCACTTTTGATTTCGTGCTCAACATTTTTAATTTCGACATCTAAAATTCCTTTTAAAGACATTAAATATTCTTTTAGTTCCTCATGTCCCCAATTATCAATTATAATAGTTATTTCTGACATATCAACACTCCTTTCCTATATTGACTGTTTGTCAATATACAAGTGTGTTTACTAAATTGACGAAATTTAGTTAAATTCGTTGTACTATAATAAATGTTTTAGTATAATTTGTCTAGGGAATATATTAGCAGTTGAGTGCTTGCCAACTTTCGCAAGAAAGGAGGCTGATGATATGCATAAGAAAGATTTCTTAATCTTATCTCTTATTCTAATTATCTTCTTACTGATAGCCTTACTTTTTACTCTAGTAAAGTAGTAATCCATAATAAGAGAAAAGCACTCAATTTACTTTCAGTAGATTAAGTGCTAACCAATTTATTGGCGAGTACTCAACATTGAGGTGTTAAGTATTCCCTTTTTTATTTTATGCAAGTTCCCTTGACATATTCATAATACCATAAAAACGTACTTTTATCAAGTGCGTTTTACTTAATACCCTTAAGGAAGTTTGCGAAGCAAACAAAAATCTACTCGCTAAGCGAGTAAGATTGAAGCTTAAGCAAAGAAAAGGCAACTCTGATATAATTATGGTGTTCAAGCCCAATTATGAAAGGAGAGTTGCCTATGGCTAAAAGTTTAGCACATACAAAATATATTTGCAAATATCACATAGTGTTTATACCAAAATATAGAAGAAAAATAATATACAATCAATTAAGAAAAGACATACAAAAATATATAAAAGATTTATGTAAGTGGAAAGGTGTTGAGATAATAGAAGGTCACATGATGGCAGATCATATACATTTGTTAGTAGATATACCACCAAAAATAAGCGTGTCAAGTTTTATGGGATATTTAAAAGGCAAAAGCACGATGATGATATTTGAGCGACATGCAAACTTAAAATATAAATTTGGAAATCGCCATTTTTGGGCCGAAGGGTATTATGTTAGTACAGTAGGTTTAAACGAAGCAACGATACGAAAGTATATAAGAGAACAAGAAAAGGAAGATATAATAAGTGATAAATTAACAAAACAAGAATATATAAACCCTTTTAAGGGTATGCAAAAGTAGTCGAAGCACAAGGCTTGAACATGTGAAAGCCAGCGTCATTTAGGCGCTGGCTAGTATTATGCCCTTATAGGGCTTTTCAAGCCACCCTTCTTAAGGATGGTCATGACTACTCGAAAAGTTCGAGTTTCCTATCAATCTGGTGCCTTTGGACGGATTTGAACCGTCTACCTCTTCCTTCGGAGGGAAGCACTCTATCCAAATGAGCTACAAAGGCAAAATAAAATTCTATAATTTTGATCGTTTTTACAATATTTCTTCCTAAATTAATATAACATACAACACCAAAAAAGAGAACGATTTTTTGTTCTCTTTTTCACTTTGTCATTCACAAAGTAATATGTCGTTAATAATTGTCAAAATTACTTTTCTGAATGCATAAACAATAGACCTACGTTGATAAGACCAGTAATTCCGACTATGGAATAGATAAGTCTCGTAAGTACAGTCATTTCACCAAAAAGGGCAGCTACTAGATCGAACTCTAATAGACCTACAAAACCCCAGTTTAGGGCACCTATTATAGTGAAAACTAATGCTATCTTCTGTAGTGTTTCCATATCAATATTCCTTTCTTCCCTACTATTATGGGTGGTTTGTCGAAGATTATACTAAATTTTTTATGAAACTTTTACGTTTAAATATCTCTTGTTAGGCCACAATAATAATATGGAAACGATAATAATATGTATAGAAGTATTTTTTGCTAGAATGATAGACGTATCGATCGGTTCAGTTCGAACGATACTTTTAGTTAAAGGAAAGAATATAATTTCGATGATCTTGGCCTTCATAGAAATTCTCATTTGGTTCATGGTCGCTAAACAAACTTTGACTTCCGATGAGACCAACTTAGCTATCATTCTAAGTTATGCGGGAGGATACGCCGTCGGAACATACGTCGGAGGACTTATAAATAAATATTTTGTTCGAGGCAATTTGATGGCCTTCATAGTCACTAAATTAGATAAACAATTTATCATCGAAAAGTTGAAAGAAGCGGACTACGGAGTAAGCACCTTGAGTATAGAGGACGGAAAATTGATTTTGTTGGTGGAGTTCAAAAAGAAATATCTCAAAAAATTGAAAAATACCGTCCGGGAATTGGATGAAGATGCTTTTCTAATTGTCAATGAATCGCTTCATGTCGAAAATGGCTACATCGTTTAAACCGATGTTTTCATTTTCGTTTTTTTGACGATCATTTTACGTATAATGTCGACAGGAAGCACTGTAAATGATAAAAGTAAAGTTACAACGAATTCTTTAAAGGTCAATCCATATGTTCTGAATATCTCGCCACCACCATACAATAGGAAAATTTGAATGATGACTATGAACAAAATGATGAAGATGAACGGTTTATTCTTTTCGATATTAGCCAAAATGTTTATACGATTCGTTCGCGCATTGAAAGAATTCACAACACCGGAGAATACGAATAGACCGAAGAAAGCTGTCATCAAATACTTGTCATCTACCGCAAGTCTAAATAAATCTTTAAAAATTGGCATTTTTAGAAACAAAATGAGAAGTAATGCAGTATAGACACCCGTAACGGCAATCGATGAATACATGTATTTGTTGATTATTTGTTCATCTTTCTTGATGGGCTTCTCGTACATGTATTCCTCTAATGGTGGTTCGAAAGAGAACGCTAAGCCTGCAAAAGTGTCCATGATCATATTTATCCAAAGCATTTGCATGACTGTTATTGGAGTATTTATATTCAAGAAAGGTCCCAAAATACTAAGAGTAAGTGCACATAAATTCATCATCAGTTGGAAGATGACGAACTTTCTTATACTTTTAAATATAGTTCGTCCGTATAAAATGGCTTTACCTATAGACAACAAATCGTTATCCAAGATTACAATATCGGCGGCTTCCTTGCTAACTTCACTTCCCGAACCCATAGCAAATCCGACGTCAGCACATTTTAAAGCAGGTGCGTCGTTTACCCCATCTCCAGTCATTCCGACAACTTCGCCCATGGACTGTCCGATTCTTACCAACCTACTCTTATCAGTCGGAAGAGCCCGTGCTATAATGCGAATTTTTTTGTATATTGTCTTTACCTCATCGTCACTCATCTTGCCAAGTTCACTACTCGTCAATACTACATCATCTTCACTTTTTAAAAGTCCGATTTCACGACCGATATTTATCGATGTATCTAAGGCATCACCTGTTATCATGACTGTATGTACATTCGCTTTTTCTATCATCGCCACTGCCTTTGACGCATTCGCAGAAACCTCATCTTTTAAAAGGACTAAACACATAAAAACGAGATCTTCACTATCGAGCCGAAGCTTATCTGCTAACATGATTACACGGTATCCCATGGAAGTATATTTTTTAAGTTGCTTTTCTAATTCTGCTTTGTCGACGTACTCGCGTCTTCCTTGCTCATTGTATATTTCTTTCACGTTAGGTAACAATACTTCAGGTGCACCTTTTATCAGTTCGTGCACTATGCCGTCATCGATACTGACTGAAGAATATTTTAAACTACTCGAAAAATACTTCTGATCTATTATGCGTGCAGTTACTTTTTTACTTTTGGCATAATTCATCAAAGCTTTATCAGTTATATTGCCACCTAAAACCGTACCATCGTCGGATAATTTTGCTTCGTTGTTCAAAATCATATTTTCGCTGATCAAATAATTGAGTTTTGGACTTCCTACTAAATCATCCTTATTCCTTATCGTTTTCCCATTACCGAGTACTAACCCCACTACTTCTAAATTGCCTTTAGTAATAGTTCCCGTCTTATCAGAAAATAAAGTGCTTATCGATCCTGACGTTTCGATCCCGACCATTCTTCGAACCAATACGTTGTTTTTGACCATTCTTTGCATATTCGAAGACAGTACCAAAGCTACCATCATAGGAAGACCTTCCGGGACACTTACGATTATTATTGTTACTCCCAAAGTCAAAGAATATATGATATGACCGAACAAAATTTTAGGTGTAGTAATCACTTTGACAATTGCCGCCCAATCGAAAGAATTCGCAATGAAGATAACTGAGAACAAGTAAGAAACCATCACTAGAACTGCTCCTATTGTCCCGATCTTACTTATAATTCCCGCCAAATTGCGTAGTCTTATACGAAGTGGACTGTCGGGGTTTTTACTCAACAACTCTAAAGCAATCTTGCCGTATTTTGTGCTAGTTCCAACTGCCGTTATTTCTATGTATGCGCCTCCATTCAAGACGACACTACCTCGGTACACAGTATCCAAAGTTTTTTTAGAAACGTCCTTAGCCTCCCCCGTAAAACTAGATTCGTCTAAAGATAAATTGCCCTCTATCAAAATTCCATCCGCCGGAATCAGATCTCCTGTGGAAAGTTTTACTATATCACCGACAACGATGTCTTCCAAATCGACACTTACGAGTCCTCCGTCTCTTATGACACTACATTTGACTTTGGACGATTCTTCTTGCATCTTTTGAAAAGCTTTTTCACTTCCATATTCACTCAAAGTAGATATTATAGACGCCAGTGTGATCGCAATCACGATACCCAAAGTTTCAAACCAATCAAAATTTTGAAACAAAAAAACAGTTTTAACTGCTAATACTATCAACAAAATTTTGATAATCGGATCTCCCAACGACTCGAGAAGAAGATGAAAAAATGAATTCTTTTTCTCATCCGATATGACATTTTTGCCATTTTTTAATTGGCTCGTCTTTACTTCACTGCTCGATAAACCTCGTTTGCTCATAAAAAGTCACCTGTCCAATTATATGATGAATGGGTGACTTTATTACTAATTAATATCGTTTAAGTTCAAATTTTCTTCTTGTATCAAATCGAAGAAATCGATCTTGAATTTCTCAATAGCCTTCAACTTGGCATCCGGATAAACGTTTCTAGCATTGACTATCGCTTTATAAATATGCTGTAACTTTGCCTCGTTAGAATTTTCATATAGTGCATAACTTAAAGCATTTGCAATGACCGTTAAACATATGTCGGGATATCTGCTAGCTACTTCATAAATTCTCTTATACTCGCTTGTCATATCGACGATGAAATTCATGAGCCTTTCTTGAACGAAAGGCGTATAAGCAAGTTTTACTCCAGTTTGACTTTCCAATTTTGGTAGAGTACCCATTAAAATTTTGACAGTCGTCGGCCCGTCAGCTTCTTCTATATCGACTTTTTGAAAACGTCTATTGAAAGCCCTATCGCGAAGAACATAAGTTTCGTATTCTTCGGTCGTAGTTGCTCCTATCATTTTGATAGTTCCCCTATCTAATGCAGGTTTTAACATGTTTGCGAAATCGACACCACTATTTTCGTTTCTATTGACAAGTAAATGCACTTCATCTATGAACAATATCGTTTTTTCTCTCGACTTTAACTCACGTATTAGAAGTTCTATACGATTATCGAGCTCTCCGTCTACGCTTCCTAGCAAACTAGTCATATTCAATTTATAAAGTTTCCAATCCTTCAAAACATCGGGAACCATACCATTTTTAATTCGATAAGCCAATCCTTCGACGATGGCAGTCTTACCTATGCCGGGTTTTCCGACCATCATCGCTCCTTTTTCGGGAGTTAGCAATACCAAAATTATTTCTTTTATTTCTTCATCTCTACATATGGCTGGATCAGTTATATATTCTTTACTAGTGAGCTCTTCTCCATAATTATCTAACAAACTATAAATATTTTCTTCTTCTAACTTGAATGTTTCTTCCTTCATAGTATCTTTCTCCTATTACTAGTATAACAAATAAACTGAAAATTAAAAAGGCCTTTCAAATGTTGTTTGCTCATTATTTAAAAAGGTGTTTTAAAGCCCTTATTTTACTCATAATTTTAATTTATTTTAAAGAAGAGACAATATTTTATCTATCGATAGTTTGGTGTATTTTTGTATAACTTCAGGTGCCATTCCATCTTCTAGCATAGACTTGGCTGTTTCTCTAGGCCTTTTTCTAAACCTATTGCTTCACCTACTTTATGTGCCTCGGCTTCTTCGTAGTATTTTGCCATCTTTTCCGGATTGTATTTTAGTCTCTTTAATCTTTCTATGAATCTCATCACTTTTTCATCTCCTCCTGTTATTTTTATTATTTCTTTTTCACTCGGTGTGAACATCATCTTCATTTAGTTTACTTATCCCTCATTCCTGTATTTACTCACCAAGTGTGGTAAATAAACGTCTACGAATATGATGCTCATCCTCATTCTACTTTTCTCATCTAATATCATCGTTACAAAAAAAAGACTCTTCATAGTCTTTACATCGGTTTCAATAACGCAGCCAAGGTCTCGACGATCTTTTTAGCAAATTCATAATTGGCTATATATGTTCCGTCTTCTCTTTTATATGACGTATTGAGAGCATTTTGGGGCATCGTTTCGATAACGTATTCTCCCATACTCAAAATCACTTTGACAGCCATTTTTCTAGCTTCCATTGGACTACTCATGAAACTCGAAGATTCTCCTCTTCCACGTGCTATTGCGACAGTATCGTTTACCAAGACTTGAATAGTCATTATATCGTCGATAGTGACGACTTTATTATCGGTTCCATTGTGAAGTACAATTGCTCCATTTGTGCCAATAGTTACACCCTTCATATGCATATTCAAAACTTGTTTGACCGGTATTACTCCGACCAAATATGCCACCTTGTGACTGATCACATTGTGTCTATATTCGGGATTTTTTAAAACATCGAAAAATCTTTTTACGTCAGTTTCATTGCCGTCTATGACGAATGCTTTATCGTCAAATTTTACACTTTGAGTCATGATGCCCTTATTGATGATTTCACACCCCTTGATCGCATCATACTCCATGATCATATATTCGTTCTTGTTGAGAATCCAAAGCCGCTTGTCGGTCGCAACCAAAGCATAGAATATCTCGGTTTGAGCTTCTTTACAAGTCCTTACATCTATCACTGTCTCGTCGATAGGCAACGCCTTGTTGATAACCTTGGCAGTTTCCACATTCAAAGTTATACAAGAACCTAAAATAGTTTGTTCCTTGCCATCTTGAGGATCTTCATTTCTAATTACATAAGGATTTAAAGGCCCAATACGATCACTTCTCGTCTTCAACAAATCGAATTCTTGCATTGCCGCCCTTTTTTCCTTCGCCGCATCACCTACAGCCTTAGCGCCCGATTGAATCATATCTAAACCTTTATTCAAAAAATCTTTAAAAGCCATAATGAGTACCTTCTTTCTCTTCAATTATATCAACTATACTGTCATTATGGAATCTTTTTGAGACATCTAGACACCATAATTCGTTAACTTCGCGACAATTATGATAGTTCACACTATAGCACCATATCTATAGACAAATCCCTTCTCCATTTGTTAAAATAAGAATACCAAAGAGGAGTGATCACTTATGAAACTAGAAGATTTAAAAGAAACATACGACAAACTTCAAATCACATACGGAGATCCGTCCCTCGATTCGGTTTACAATGGTGGATGTTCGAAGCAACCTGATATCATGTTCGTTTTCATGAATCCGACAGGAAGAAACATCGCTTCTAATAAAAATTGGACTGGCTTAAAAGCTCCATGGATTGGTACTAAAAATATATGGGATCTCTTCGATGCAACAAACCTCATCGATCCCGAATTATATAAAGAAATAAAATCCAAAAAAGGAGCAGAATGGACTTACGAATTTGCTCAAAAAGTTTACGACGACGTCACCGAGCACAAATTTTTTATAAACAATTTGGGAAAATGCACTCAAATCGATGCTCGTCCACTTCCCGACTCCGTGTATCTAGAATATTTAGACCTTTTAAAAAAGGAGATAGAGATTGTAGATCCTAAAGTCATCATTCTATTCGGTAATCAAGTTAGTTCTATAGTTCTAAATCGTCCGATAAGTGTATCCAAAACGAGAAAAACCGAATTTCCACTTTGTATAAATGGAAAAACGTATCGTTGTTTCCCTGTATTTTACCCCGTAGGAAACGGTAGATTCAACATAGACAAATCGATCGAAGACATAATTTGGATAAAAGAAAACGTCGTAAATGAGGGAATAACTGCATGACATACTTAAAAAAATTCGAACTTTTAGACGATTTTCAAGAACACATTTCGTACGATGAAAGACGTATTCACAATAACACTTATCCTCTGCATATTTTCCCCGATAAGAACTTAAAGACTTTGATTTTTTCTAATATTACGATCATCTACGGTGGAAACGGTTCGGGTAAATCGACACTTCTAAACATCATCTCTAGCAAACTCGATGCAGCGAGAAAAAATCCTTTCGAAAAAGGAGCATACTTCGACAATTATGTAAAAATGTGTTCTTTTGAAATGGACAATACACCGATAGAAATAAAATCTATCACTTCCGATGACGTATTCGACTATCTATTGGATGTGAGAAGTATAAATACGGGTGTTCACCGTCGTAAAGAAGATTTGAGCCAAGAATACTTAAATCTCAAATATCACGATTGTGACGCGAGCATATTCGAATATGAGACAGTCAAAGCCCAATACGAAGCTAAACACAAAACTATGTCAAAGTTCGTCCGCAATAGACTAGTAAACAACACGATCGTAGAACAATCTAATGGAGAGTCTGCCCTTCTCTTTTGGGAAAAGGAAATAGTCGAAGACGGGCTCTACATTCTAGATGAGCCCGAGAATAGTCTATCGGCCGAAAATCAATTAAAACTCAAAACTTTCATAGAAGATTCTGTTCGCTTCTACAATTGCCAATTCATAATTTCTACGCACTCCCCATTTTTACTAGCATTGTACGAAGCAACTGTTTACGATTTGGACAGTGAAGATGCCGAAACTCCAAAAAAATGGACAACTTTAAAAAATGTAAAAACTTATTTTGACTTCTTCATGGAAAGAAAAGACGAATTCGAATAGAATAACTCGCACTATGATTCACATTATTCTTGACCGTAATTAACGTTAAAAGAATTAAAAAAAGAAAGCCCAACAGCGAGAATCCATAATTCATACACATTCTCACGTACTTTCCATGTATTTGGGACACAGTCCACTGGAAATAGATTTGTTACCAATCTCATAGATTTCTTCTTATGATGAAATGTTTCCTCTCATCACGAGCACAATAGCCCAATGACTCTCGGTGACATTAGTAAGTACTAATCTTAACAGGTAGCTGAGGCGCGACGGCACCACCGGTGTTATTGACATTCGTATTGCTCAAGTTGCCGTTAGTGTTCACATTGAATACATTAGCATTGCCGTTATAATTGTAAGGCGAGAGCGACCAAAAAAGTCTTCGCATCTTTAAACAAAAGAACGCCCGACATGACAAAGCATAAAGACAAAATTCAACATTCAACCTATTCCCTATAGTATTGTATCAATAAAAGAACGATTAGAAAACATCTTTTCATCAAAAAAAGAGACTGTCCATATTAGAAAGTTTTGAGACAGTTTCTTTTTTTATGTGCAAATTTTAAAATTTTTTATGGATTCAACCTATTTGGGCCACGGAATATGAACTCTGTTTCCTTTAAACTAGGCAATCCCAATAACAACATAGTGAGTCTATCGACTCCCAAACCGAATCCACCGTGAGGAGGACATCCATATTTGAAAAACTCCAAATAAAATTCGACGTCCTTGCTTAATCCCTTTTCTTCGGCTTGCTTTTTCAAAATTTCATAACGGTGTTCTCTTTGAGCTCCCGTAGTTATTTCGACGCCTCTCCAAAGCAAATCGTATCCCAAAGGCATACCTGCATCATCTCTCATATGATAAAATGCTCTCTTATCAGGTTTGAAATCGGTGACGAAGATGAACTCCGAACCAAATTCTTCCATTGCATACTGACAAGCCAACTTCTCTGCTTCGCTCGTCAAATCGGTCTTTTCAGATTCTTCTACTTTATAGCCGTATCTCTTTTCGATTTCCGAATAAACATCTTCCAACTTGACACGCGGAAAAGGTTTGTCGGGAACGACGACAGGTTTATCGAACAAGGAAGCGATCTCATCACCGTACTTCTCAGAAATCTTGCTTAAAGCATGAGTGAGCAAAGCCTCTTCCAAATCCATTACATCTTCATATGAATCTATATAAGAGAACTCGACATCGAATCCTGTAAACTCCGTACTGTGTCTATTAGTAAAAGATTTCTCCGCTCTGAAAACCGGCCCAACTTCGAAAATACGATCTAGTCCGGCAGCCATCGCCATTTGTTTATAAAACTGTGGAGATTGAGCTAAATAAGCATTACCATCGAAATACTTGACTTCGAATACATCCGAACCCGATTCGCTAGCTGTACCGATCAACTTCGGTGTATGAATTTCCGTAAAGGAATTTTCGTACATGTATTCTCTCATCGCCTCGACTAGAGCACTTTGAATCTTGAATATCATAGTATTACGTTCACTACGCAAATCGACCCATCTATAATCGAGTCTAGAATCTATCTCCGCACCTTCATCTATAGGACTAGGTGCCGCAATCGACTCGATATTTATACCGGTTGGAATGAACTCGCATCCTCCATTTTTGACATATTCGCTTTTGACCATCTTTCCATCTATACTGATGACTGAGCCGACTGTACACTTCGATACATCTTCTATGAGAGAAGCACATTCTTCTTTCGAAAAAGACACTTGTATCTCTCCAGTTATATCTTTGAGCATGACGAAAGTCATGTACTTAGTATCGCGTACCTTCGTGACGAACCCTGCAATCTTCGTCGTCTCATTTTCATTCAATTCTTTTATATAAGTTCTCATATAGTAATTTTCTTCTCCTTATCTATTTCATTCATCATAGTAAAGTAATCTTCTCCTGGCTCCATCACCAAATCGAACCCTTCCAAAGATTTTAAATGGTCCTGATCAACCGTATCTTGGGCGACAAATGCGACCTTCAATACTTGATTATGTGTCGATTCATCGACCATTTTCAAATCGCTTTCTTGATCACCCAAAAGTAAGACCTTGCTTCTATTGGCCACTCGTGCTTTGATATCTTCGGGAAGAGACACTTCATTTTTATTTAAACTGTGTATGATATTGCCCTCTACTCCCGTCGCGACACCATCCGTGAAAGTTATCTTGTTACTACTTATATATATATTATCATAAAGACAACCATTGTTGCGTAAGAAACACTCGATAAAATTTCCGAGCCCTGCACTTATTATGATGAGTGGAACTCCTCGCTCAGCCAATGATTTCAAAAAAGCATTCGCGCCATTTCTGAATTCCATTATACGTAAATCCATTGCTGCTTTTTCGAACAGTTCCTCTTTGATTCCATATTTGATGAACAAATTGATATGCAATTCGAACCACTCTTTGACCAAACGCGACTTTTCTTCTAAAGGCATATCTGGATCGATCTCTATCGGTCTATACTTTTCGTAAAGAGCATCTCGATCTGCCGCATATTCTCGAGGAACCAAGTCGGACGAAGCCAAAATAGACCAAGAAGTCTTACTGTTTCCATTTGTTATAGTTCTATCGAAATCGGCAACGACATACCAATCGTTCCAATCTTCTATTTTCATCGTTTCGTTTTTTCCATTTTTTATCATAATCGCTTTCCTCCTATATGAAAGCCAATTCTTCTATCAAATTGTCTATCATCACCGTTTTAATTTCCTTAGTACCCATATCGATCAATTTCACTTGATATTTGGCAATATCTTCCTTGTCAAATGTTATTAACAAAGAAGCATTTACATTCTCACTCGTCGCTTGCTTCAAAGAATAATCGACTTCTACCTTTAATCCCGCATCGCGAAGGTCGGTTCCTATTATAAAAGCATCGTCCAATACTTCTTCCATAGTAGGTGCGACATAGACATCGATAGGAGCTTGCTTGTATTTGTACTCGACCATATCGGCGAATGCGTCATAATTCATTTCCATGAACACCTTATCACTGAGTGTTCCTACTAGGCCACCGAAGGCGACCTCCTCTTCGCCCACATATACTATAAAAGTAGTCGTCTCTTCTTTTCCTAAACTAACAGGAATATTAACGACTTCCAAAGTCTCTTGTATAAATTCGGAGTCTTTTCCATTCACTTCGACAGTGACTTCTTCTACATTCAAATTCATAAGAAACTTCACGGTCATGTTTATCATTTCTACTATCGAATACGTCGATTTCACGTCGGCAAGAGCACCCAAAATGAACAACTCTTCTTCACCTTTTTGAATGCCATAAAAATATATTTTACTCGTGTCTTTAGTTTCAATAGCCATCGCTTCACTTACTATGTCCTTACAAACACAGCCATCTTCGTCTATCGAAGGGACCTTTATTCCCTCGAAATTGTTCAATTCACAAGTTCCTTTGAATACATCGACAACATACTCGAACTTGCGCATCTCGTCTCCTACTAATTTCATCATTTTTCCTCCTCTAAACAAAAAGACCATCGTTGCATAGGGACGGATACAACTCCGCGGTGCCACCCTATTTCACAATAGTCATTGTACTCTTTTAATCGATCCTTAACGCGGTTATCGAACGATGGTGTTATCTACAAAAGTGTCTTCCCACGATCGATCTATGAACATTCCACCGACAGTTCACTCTCTTAGAAAATCGTATACATGGTACTCTTCTTTTCACCAAAAATACAATTATAGTTTAGTTCAAAATGACGAAGATGTCAAGATCTTCAAACTCGAAATAATACCCAAAAGAAAAAACGATTTCTTTTCTAAAATCGCTTTGCATATTTCAACTCTTCATTTGCATTTTTACCAATTTTGCATGTACAACTGTTTTAGAAGTGTTGGTATGACAAGTCGAAAGGGTGATGATTTTATCTTCTCGACCTATCGAAGTACCAAAATCGACCTGACTTCTACTAGCTAAAGTATTAAAGAAATCTAACTTTTCTTCGTCATTTTCAAACTTGTTTAGAAGATAATAATTTTCCGTATCTATGGTGTAGGCCGAGAACATTTGAAATACCATATTCGCCTTATCCGTCGAAACGTAGATCAAATATTCATCTCTTTCCTGACGCCATTTTTCTTCCAAGATCAACTTGAGAGAACCGAACATCGCATAGTTTCTTCTATTGTGTCCATAAATGATCGTATTATCGTTGAGTTCATTCCAATCGTTCCTAAAATCGCCAAAAATCCATCCGGCCGAATTCGGTGTTCGATCGTACGAATGATTCAAATAGAATTCGTTGTCGACCGTTTGAACTATAGGTGCACTTATATCCAACCCGTCGATCTTTATGTAACTGACTGTATCCGAGTTCACTTTCTTCAATTTGGAAAAATCTACATCGACCACCGACAACTTAGAATAATCGATCCTCTCACCTTCGGAAGAAGGATGAACGACCAAATTTTGAAGTTGATCATTTTCCAAATCGTCAGAAGTGACTACCTTCTCCGTTACGAGATCGCGAACATTTTCCATTTGTTGTTCACTATCATCGTTTTCGTTACCCCAAAGACCCACTTTTGTAGCACAATAAACCGCGGTGAAGCACAAGACGAAAGCCAAAAGTAAAGAAATAATTTTTTCACTTTTTTTCACACGCTTCTTTTTTGTGCTCTTTTTAGGCTTAACTTCTCTTACAACTTCACTATTTAAAAGTTCTTTCTTTTCTTCTAAAACATAAGTCGTACTTTCCCTTCTAGAAGACATCGTAGGTAGTTCAGCTGCTTCGTAATCGTCCGCATCGGTTAAAACTACCTTTTTAGAACCTCTTCTAGTCAATGCTTTTCTTTGGAAAGAAGATTTGGAAGCAACATCAGTTATTCCCACTATCTTAGGCAAATCGGAATGAACTTTTCTTTGTAGTTCTTCGACATCGTTAATTTTCTTTTCGTTCATTCTCGTTCACCCTTTCTATCCTGTTTTATAGAAAAAAGACAATAATCGGCACTTATCATCTTTCTTTTTCATAAATTATTTCAAAATGATCAATTTAGATTCTTTTTTAACAATAACCCTGCTCCACCGATACTGATTACAGCAAGACCTGCATAAATAGTTACACCATCGAAAGTTTGAGGATTATCGACGCCCGGATCTTTAGGATCTTCAGGTTTTTCAGGATCAGTAGGTTCTTCAGGATCAGTAGGTTCTTCAGGATCTACTGGATCGGTTGGTTTACTAGGTTCTTCGACCTTTCCATCGAATACTTCGTCGTTTTTGACAACAACGGTCTTTTCTTCATCGCCCAATACGATGACACTCAAGTCTTTACCTGATTTGTTTTCTATAAATGCTCCTTCTTCCATCTTGAGCATTCCTTCGGTGACCTCTACACCATTTGCGATGACCAACTTTTTGCCAGACAAAACGATAGTTTCTTCGGTGATATTCTTGTTTAATACGAGAGTCGCACCTTCGGCCAAGTAATTTAATGCTTCTTTTGTAGCAGTGATCTTACCATTTACCTCTAGAGCCACGTCATCTCTCTTTGTATCGCGACGAACGAAATTATCGGAAATGATCACATTCTCACCTTCGAAAGAAACATTGTTAGTATGTTTTTCACTTGAATCTTCAGATGCTGCATCGTATTTCCCCAAAATTACAGGCCAATAAGCATCCAAAGTAGAATTGTTTATAGTGACATTCGCATCGTATGCTTTGCCTCCATATAAGATACTCATCGTCAAGATAGATGCACCATTCGGCACTGCTGCACCCTTGATAGTTGAATTATCTACTCTAGTGTTACCATAGTTCATGATCGCACCCGCTGTTCCAGATTCGGATGTAACTGTCGAATTTTTGACAGTCATCACAGTTCCTTCCTCAGCTTTGAGTGCTGTCCAATAAGCATCCAATTTGACGCCTTCGACAGTTAGAGATTTGTTGTTGCGAATACAAGATGATGATTTAGTCTCTTGAACAGTACCATCGACAACTGATTCCTCTTTCTCACATACGACCGATCCATTTTTGATCGTCAAATCGGTAGAACTGTTGATCAAGTAGCCGTATTTGACTCCTCTAGATAATGTATGACCTGCCAAATCTATCGTTTTGATGTTGCTATTCTCTCCTAGTACCAAAGTTGAAGCCAACTTGACATCATCAGTCAATGTGACTACTCCATTTGCGTCCGGTTCTGGTAAAGTTGTTTGTAGTGCTTGCGTTTTCATAGGATTGAATACACAAGCCGTTGCGAAAACTCCTAATAAACCGAGTTTATTCAATGTTTTCATAATTGTTCCTCCTTTTTATTTGATGAGGAGTTATCTCCTCTTCTACTATGCCCAGTATAGCATCGGTCTCATTATTTGACAATCGATATTTGCAAATATTTTGTCAAATTTACACAATTTTTGACAAAAAGCAAACACATATTATACATATCTTTAAAAGAGGAAACAAAAAAAGAAAGCTCATGCTTTCCTCGTACATATTACATCAAACCCTTATAATACTTCCAAGCCAACACTCTGAAGACCGCTCTATTGAGAACATCTTCCTTTACAGTTCCATTTGTCACACTAGTCTTAATTTGCTCGAAAGTATTAGCTACATCACTCGTGATGATCAAATCGTTCCCAGCAGCCAATGCTTTGCCTCCTATATTGGAAACATTCGTCATCGCTCCCATACTTATATCATCAGTTATCACTACCCCAGTGAACTTCAATTCGTTTCTAAGTAAGGCATGCACTTTTGCCGAAATAGAAGATTCATTTGCACTGTCGATCGCTTCGACTGTATTGTGACTGACCATGACTGCTTCAGCTCCGGCATCGATACCTGCTTTGAAAGGTGGAATGTCTTCCTTCATGATCGCTTCATAACTCTTCTTCGAAATCGAACCGCCCAAATGTGTATCGGCATTGCTTCCATATCCGGGAAAATGCTTCAAAGTATAAGAGACACCTAAACCTTTAGAAGCGCCGATCACCTCTTTAGCGAACTCGGCGGTTTCATTTGTGCCTTTTCCCAATGTTCTCGAGTAAATGTAGTCATTTTCATCGGTCGAAACGTCGACTACCGGAGCAAAATTTAAATTCAAGCCCAATCCTTTGAGAATGCTACTTTTTTTCTTCGCGTCTTCTCTGATCGCAGCCAACCCTCCTTCATTGTATATTTCTTGAGAAGACTTAAATGGAGTCGCCGTCAAGGAAGGATTACTACTAATTCGACTTACTCTGCCTCCTTCCTCGTCGATCGCCGTCAAAAGTGGTATTTTAGAAGATCTTTGACTAGAACTTATCATTTCGACAACTTGAGTCTTACTTTTTCCTTTAAAATCGCGTTCAAAAAAGACAAAGCCTCCTATATTATACTTGTTTATTAGATCCGTTGCGCCACTTGTAGGATACCTGACGATCAATGTTTGCCCTATTTTTTCTTCTAAACTCATCGTTTGTAACTTTTGAAATGCCTTTGTGTAATGAACACTGAAGATACCATCATCCAACCACGAGTCGGGAATCTTTGATTCCTCGTTTACCGTATAATCCAAAACGGTATTGTCCTTCGAAGGCTCATCTTCTTTCGGTGGTTTAGTAGAATTATCTTTGTAATCTACCGATACTTCTGTACCTTCTTTTTCTTCCAATTCCTCTTTAGGGAATTCGTACAATTTTTCATCTTCATCTTCGACGACGACTGAATCTTCATCTTTATAAAGTATAATACCAGTCACATGTTTTATATTGTCTTCGACCTCTATTTGGTCATTTTCATTTTTCCAAAAAGCCGCGACCAAAACTAACATGACACAACCGATAAAAAATACAATAGCAGTAGTTTTCTTTTTCATCAAAATATCCCCTTTGTTATCATTATTATGGACTATCATGCCTAAAACAAAACAGTCTATCATTCATTTCTATCAAATTATAACATCATCGCGACTATCTATCAAACTAAATCGTTGGCAATTATCCTATAAAATGCTATAATTATGACAGTAGGAGATAAAATGGAATACTTAGATTATTACGACGAAAATGACAATTATCTCGGATTCGAAACGAGAGAAAAAGTTCATAGTGAGGGACTTTGGCATAAGACAGTTCACAATTGGCTATATACTCACGATGGTAAAGCAATATTTCAAGTGCGAATGGATGCACACAAGTTATATACTACTTCATCCGGCCACGTGGATAAGGGAGAAAGTATCGAAGAAGCATTCAAAAGAGAGACGAAAGAAGAAATCAGATTGAACTTGGACGCTTCCACTGCAAAACGGATCAAGATCATCAATTGGCAAATGGATACTGTTAAAAAAGATGGTTCTATCATCAAAGACCGCGCTAAAGCATCGGTCTTCATCGTCCCGTTTGAAGGTGATTATCGAGATTTTAAATTCGACGAATCCGAAGTTGAAGGTGTAGGCTTTGTCGACGCCAAAGAAGCTTTAAAATTGTTTGCAGGAGAACTTGAAGAAATCGAAATAAAGATGGTCAAAAAAGGCGATCACGAAAACATAAATATCGATAGAAAAGTGACAATAGGAGACTTCCTCGTCATGCCAAATGAAACAGCAATGGAAAAATACGGCTTCATATTGAGAGCAATCTTAGAAGAAATAAAATAATTTAGGAGCAAAGAAAATGAACGAAATAGAATATTATATAGATTTAGGTTCTTCCACTATAAAAGTATACTCATATGAAGAAAATTTAAATCTTCTAGAAGAACACTCTATATATTTTAAAAATGGATTTGATAAAGAAAAAGGAATAAGCAAAGAAAATCAAACCGAGCTGATCGATTACTTCAAAACTATAAAAGAAAAGTATAATCTTCTCTATGAAAACACTCACATATATGTCACAGGTATATTTAGAGAATTGAGTCATTCAAAACAAAGAGAATTGATAAAGATGATGAATGACACTTTCGATTTACACTTTAACATCATTAGTCACGGTATCGAAAATTATTTGCTAGGTAAAGCTATGCAAAACGATTATAACGGTAAAAAGGTTCTCATTATAAATATGGGTGGTAAGACAACCGAACTCGTAACTTTTAAAGGAGATAAAATAACCGACACTCAAAATTTAAAAGTAGGCGTAGCAGATCTTTTAAATAATTTTGATAAAGTGAACGACGAATACAGTAAAAACACTGTAGAAGAAATGGATGAATTTGTTGCTGAGAAGATATCCAATTTGAATTTAGATAGTGATTATGAATGTGCAATTTTCACAGGAGGAGAAGAACGCTTTGAATTGCTAACAGGATTTAACTTAGTAGAAAACGATCTATTCGACGATGGAATACATAAATATAAACTCGATCTAGAAGATTATATAGAGGGTACTAAAAAAGTCTTTTATGAAATTTCTCTAGAAAAATTGTACTCTCTCATGCCCGGAAATCCAAAATGGATGGATGGTGCTAGATCGGGAGCTATAATCCCACTCACTATCTTTAAGAAAGCGAAGATCAAATGGATAATTCCTTCCGATTTAAATCTCATAAATGGAGTTATAAACGATAAATAAAGAAAATTCTTGCATTCGATCGAATGCTTTTTCTTTTGTAAATTTATTTTATCATCAAGTAAAAATTGTGATATAATTGTCTAGACGAGGAGAAACCATAAAATGCTGTTAAAAATAGAAATTTTTGAAAAAATATCGAACATTTACAGTTCAGAACTCACAATAGACCTAAAAAATAAAAAGACAACTTATAAAAAAGGAAACACGACGATTCAAGAAAAGGAATTGACGACACCTGAAAAAGAAATAGCTAATCTTCTTAAAGACTATATCACTTATTGGAAAAGTGAAGATTCATCGCCGGACACAAAAGATGAAGGAAGATCGATCGATATTCATATAATCTATGAGGAACATTCGATAAATTATAATTTTCAAAACGAATTTCCCATCGACTTAGAGGAATTCATAAAAAATCTAAAAAACAAAGTCGATATCGATAAAGAAAGATAACCTTTCTTTTAAAATGCGTTTATTTAAGATAACTCTTCAAATTATCTCCTGCCCTCTTTTTTCGAGAACTTTAGATTGAATTCGAGGACTTATTGCACCCTTATTAAATTTCGTGCACTTTAATTTTAATTCAAGCGAAAAAAGAAAATACTTGACATATCGACAAAAATAGTATAGAATACATTCACGTAAAAAGGGGGATTTTACAATGTTTATTATAGGAATAATCGATGCTTGTGTCGAAATGTCAAAAAGAGCTATAGCAATACAAGAAAAAGGACTAGATGCTTTCACTGAAGTCAAGCCAAACTCGGTACTCAATATCGAAGGTAAATCGAGAGAACAAGTAAAAGCAGAACTTTTGGAAAGTTACAAATGTAGGATAGAAGATTTGAAGCAGCAATACGAGTTTGCCTGTGCTACTTCATCCGTTGAAGATATCACCGCAGCATTAGAAAGATCTAAAAGGATAATTTCTGACATAGAACAACAATACGAAAATTTAAAAGGAAAGTTAAGTTGGGCTGCGAGAGAAGGCGAAAAAGCTCGCTCTAATGGAATAAGAATTTCTGCTCATAGATTCGACGCAATTAAATCAGAAACACAAACTGCACTTATAGATTTAACTCAAACTTTAAAGTGGAGACAAAATTTTAGTAGACAATTGGAAGAAATTTGTGAAGAAAAGACACACAAAAAAGTGACTATATAGCCACTTTTTTATTTTATATTTTTTTCGTATTCGACATCGGTCACGTCGTAACTTTGTTTCTTAGAAATATATCCCAAGATCTTTTGAGATCCCCATCCTACTAGAGCCAAAACGAAGAAGTAAACTACGCCGAATATGGTAAACTGAGGAGCAGATTCTTGGAACAAACCGATAATCGCTGCCCCGGCACTCATCGATGTGACAATAGTCAAACTGTTGACTGACTTGTTCGTCACATCTCCTTTTATATTGTTGAACTGCTTTTGAGCAGAATTAACGTAGTTTTGAGTCATACCCCAAAGATACTGAATATAATTCAAAGTATCACGAAGGGTCTCGTACCTATAACCCGATATAGCCAAAAATTCGGCCAATTCTTCATCGCTCTTGGCAATCTTTTCTCTCGTCGAAATATACGTACTCATTTGTTTAATACGTCCATCTATCAAGTTGATAGTCTTCGCATAACCTTCGATTTTACTAGTAAATTTGACAATTTCAGATCCTTTGACTTTCACGTGTTCTTTAACTTCATCGATGCGTTCCCAAATGATACGGTGAATATTCAAATATCTATGCATTTGACCCTTAAATTCACGAATGAAAATCTGTTCCTCGATGTATCTTTCGATCTTTTCTGAAAATTGTGTCTTGTTATTGATAAAATAGTATTTATCACCACGTATCACATCGTATTTATCGTTTTGAAATTCGAAATATTTTTGTTTCTCTGTTCTCGTAAGCAACTCTCTCATGTCTTCGGGAGTAGCCTTTTCACAAACGATGAAATAAGGATACACATTTTCGATACCCGCAAGTTCTTTAGGAACAGGAGCTCCTAAACTGAAAAGATAATTCAATGCAGGAGATAACTTGTTCTCATAATAATCTTGTACTTCATCTATATCCGCGAACAGCGTATCTTCCGACACTTCCTTGTTGTTGAGAGTGATGAGACCATCTTCGAATATTTTTACCTCTATTCCGAGTGCTGTCGTAAAAGTTACGAACTCCTCACCGGAAACACCATAATCGATGCGTCCTATTTCCAAATTTTTTCTAAATTCGGCCATTTTGTCAGGGTCCAAATTCAATTCAGTTTTACACTCTCTCAAGAAATCGTAGATTTCCGACAATTGTAACATCGTTCTTTGAAACCAGCCACCAATATAAACATTACTTATTTTCATATACTTCTCCTCTTTAAACTTCCTTTGTAAAAAATTTTGCATCCATAACTTCGAAACCATATTTGTGATACAGTCCATGAGCTGCTTCTCTGAAATTTTTTGACCACAATTCCACACATTTACAACCGTGTTCTTTTGCGATTCTAAAACTTTCGTCCAACAGCAAAGTACCTATGTGACTTCGTCGCATGTCGGATCTTACACATACGTGGTTCAAAATTGCAAAAGTGTTCATGTCTTCGTATATAGTCGGAATGACTGTAATTTTCGTATGTGCAACTACTTCATCGTCGACTAGTCCTATCAAATATATTTGATTTTTGTCGTTTTCGTTTTCTTTAAATACTCTCTTTGCGTACTCCAAACTTGTCTTTTCATCGAAACATTCGTCACATAGACGTATGATTTGTTCTACATCTTCGAAAGTAGCAACTCTAAATTTTACATCCATTTTTTATACTCCCTCTATCATAAAACAATTATATCGTAATTACTCGAAAAATGAAAGAACAAAAATCATTCGAACAAAAGTTGTGTGTAAAAAAATGGCAGTTGCTAATTTAAACAAAACAAAAACCACCCGAGGTGGCTCGATTTTCATTTTTTATATTTGAACAGTGCCGATGGTCGATGTCCCCCACCGGTCTTCATCTTATTGGTTTTTACTACTCTCTTGGCGATGATTCTTCGGAAGGCAGGATCTAGCAATTTCTTACCTAAGATGACCTCGTACACTTGCTGTAATTCTCCTAAAGTAAATAACTCTGGCATCATGTTGAATACCACATCGGTATATTCCAACTTGTTTCTAAGTCTTTCTAAGCCAGCCAAAATGACGAGAGGGTGATCGAAAGCCAAAAGATCGTTTTTCAATATTTCGAAAGAATATCTATCAGTAGTAGATTCTCTTAAAACCTTTTTAATTGTGAAATGAATTGTATTCGTCCCGTCATCCAAAACGATGTCAACTACGTTGTCTTTTTCTTCATATAAAGTAACATCGAACCAAGATGCTCCCGCGTTCAACTTGTCTTTTAGGCGATTTTTATCTACGAGAGCCATATAGGAAGTCGAAATGACGCGCATTCTAGGATCCCTATCGACTTCGCCATATGTATACAATTGCTCGAGATAAATATTCTCCAAATTGGTTTCACTTTTCAATATACGTTTTGGAGCCTCATCTAAAGCCTCATCTACCTGAACGAAACCTCCCGGCAAACACCACTTGTCTTTAAAAGGATGATTTCCCCTTTTGACAAGAAGCACACTCATCTTTTTCTTGTCGGTTTTACGATAATTATCAGCTTCTTCATTGGACACACTGAACATCAAAATGTCCGTGGTCAAGGCCAATCTATCGAATTTAGAGGGATCATATTCTTTCAAAAACTCCCCTTCCGTAGCATATATTTTGTTGTCCATAAAATCATACCTCTCTCAAAGTGCTCGTGCACGTTTATTATAACCTAAAAACGCCTGTTAAGCAATTTTTCGTTAACTTTCTGAGTAAAACTGTGATGATCAGATCTCAGTCGAGAAATTTTTCTTTGAGCTAATCGCGTTTCTATATTTGTCACCCCGACATAATGTTGGTTCTTCCCGTCGATGGTTATGATCAAATCGTCATTTTCGAATGGTTCTATTTTTATAGTTTTATCGGGCGACACTATAAGAGAGTTTTGCAAAGACATATAGACACTAGAATTGATAGGAGCCATCGGCGTCACTTGCAAACAGGAGAAAGTATCGAAGACTATGCTTCCACCATAACTCAAATTGTGTGCAGTAGACCCTGTCTAAGTCGCGACGATTAAGCCATCACTCACCAAACTTTCCAACTTATCTCCATCGATATAGATGTTAGCCTTCGTCAATTTCAAGTCTGCTGCCCGAACTACGATCTCATTCAACGAAAAGAATCTCGATACGCCAGTTTTATGAGTGACAATGGTTTCTTGAATGCCGATCTCGTCGATTTTATAATTTCCTGTTTTTAAGTCATCGAGAAAAGAATTCAATTCTTCCATTTTTATTTCTTGCAAAAATCCCAACGTGCCGACATTGATTCCTACATATATGACATCTTCATCGAAATTGCTGCTTTCGACCATAGATAAAAATGTACCGTCTCCACCTACCGCCACCGCTAAATCGTAGTCTTCGTCATCTATTACATACCCTTGTTCGACAAAACATTTGGCTACTGTCGCGGCATGTCGACGAGATTCATCCACATCTCTTATAAAAAACGCTACTTTATGTAAGTTCTTCATCTTATTGTCTCGAGCAATTTATCTTCTATTGCTGCAATAACCAAATCTTTGTTCTCTGCTCGGGTATCTTTGTCGACCTCGATCGTGAAATCTTCATACCCCTCTTTTTCCTTATCGTAAATACTTACGAACACGACATCATCTTTGCCACGAATGTTATTTTGATCGGCTCTTTTCAATTTACCAGTTACACCTACTCCATAATCGGACTTTGAAAACTCGACTATATTTTTACTCATTTCTCTGGCCGTTTCTATGCTGTAAACGCTGTATTTTTCGATAACTTTCTCATCGACACCCATTTCGATTTTATATTCGTTCGAATAAGTGACTGCACTGAACTTCAATACTTCACTAGCGCCTTCGATATTCGTTATCGCATTTACGACACCACCACCCGTACAAGATTCCATCGTACTTATCGTCTTATGCTTTTCCTTCAAAAGTTCTACTACTCTTTTCATATTCCATCATCCATCCTTCTATATAAATTATTCTTATCTATATACTCGTAAACTGATTCATCCAAAAATTCTTTGACAGTCTCTTCTTCATTCAAAAGAGCCATTCTCACTTTAGTTGAAGACAAATCTCCTACTTCGACATTCGCGACAGTTATAGAACCTTCATAAAGAGAATAGCTGCTGACGATTTCTTCGACATCATCCCCGTTGCGGCGCGCAACTAAAACATTGTAATTAGATAAAATGTACTCGTATCTTTTCCAAGAGTTCAATTCCCGAAGATTGTCAGTACCACACACGAAATATAATTGTACATCGGAATACTTATCTCTCAATTTGTCCATCAACTGATAAGTAAACTCACAATCCCTAGTTCCTCCTATTTCTAAAACTGACATTTTATCGTGATCTCTCACCATCAATTTTAACATATTTACCCTGTCTTCAAAACTAGCAAGATTGCTTTTTGGATAAAAATCTCCTGTCGGCACGAATATAATTTCATCGACATAACCGTTTTCCATAAGTAACTCGGCGATTTGTTTATGAGACTTATGAGGAGGATTGAAGCATCCACCGAATACACCGATTTTCATATCGTATCACTCAAAACTATGCAGATTTTTTATATGTAGGTATGTTGAATTTGTGTAAATTGTTCGCGTGCAACTTGCGGATCTTCTCGGCAACTTTCTCATCCACTGCATTTTCATCTTCCATGAAGGCTGCCACATCTGCATACTTGACTCCCAATTTGTCTTCATCACTTTGATTCGATAGACCATCATTAGGTTGCTTATATAATACTTTTTCAGGCACTTTCAAATATTCGCCAATCTTTATCACTTCTTCTACAGTGAAATCCGCAATCGGAGAAATATCATGAACAGAATCGCCACCTTTTGTAAAATACCCGACGTACAATTCACATTTGTTACTAGTACCCGCGACCAAGTAAGTTTTACCTCTTAAACTAGAATACAAAGCAGCCAAATAATACAAAGTCGCCATTCTAAGTCTAGGCTTGAGATTTATATCGCTGTTTTTGAGATCACCTTCGCTGAATCCACCCAATCCTTCGAGTTCGTTCTTAAAGGTATCGAAAGTTCCTGTAATGTCGAAATTTATCAATTCGAATCCATAATAATCGCTGATCAATTTGGCGTCCGTTTTATCTTCTTCTTTAGAATGACAAGGCATCGTCACACCGATGACGTTTTCCTTGCCCAATGCTTCTACCATAAGTCCTGCCACTATTCCAGAGTCTTTGCCACCACTTATTCCCAATATAGCCCCACCGACTCCTGCAGATTTATAATAATCTCTTATGAACTGCACCACCTTCTCAGTCTGTTCTTTTGCATCAAAATTTTTCATAGTTTACCTTCTTTCCATGAGTTTACTTATTAACAAAATATTAATAAGTAAACTCTAAATGTAGCAAGCTTCTCGCTTGTTACTAACATTATATTAATAAGTTGTGATTTTGTCAACTTGTTTTTAACACTTTATTAATATTTATGAAATTTTATGCAAACTCTCTATCTAACACATCCAAGATTATTGGGTATTCGTCGGGCAAATCGACAAAATCGTCCTGTCCTTCTCTACACATTCTCTTAAATCTCTCATAGTCGACGAACATTAATTCAGATATTTCTTCTTCCTGCATACTCATTTCGTCTAATCTTTTCGTAGTGTGTAGCAAGTACAAGTCATCATATTCATTGTCTACAAATCCGTCATCATGTATAGGACTTCTCTTCTTGACGAGACCTGTGTTGTATCCATTCTCATCTAAAATATCGAACATTTCTTCCATACATTCACTCTCATTTCTTAAAATTAAAAAGCCTATATAGGCTAATTTTCTAATGGTGAGCAATATAGGACTCGAACCTACGACCTCCACGATGTCAACGTGGCGCTCTAACCAGCTGAGCTAATCACTCATAAGAACACATCTATTATATAATCTCGATCGCATTTTGTCTAGCAAAATTTTGTGCTTTACTGCCTCTCGTATATAGAACGCCCGACTTTGACACTTTTGAAAATAGGAATCGGCAAAGATTCTTTTATTATGGGA
>CAOJEC010000015.1 GCA_948433885.1 uncultured bacterium
TATGTCTTTTTTCAATATTGCAATCATTGCACTTCACATTTAAATTAACAATTTTCTAAATTATTGTAAAAACTATTTATATTTGATATATTTATTGGATATTTCTTAAATAAAAGAAATTTATATAGGCCCACACATAAAAATATAACTATACACAGTATTAAGCACAACGTAATTTTCTTTTTCACTATTTACACACCTCTCTTAAATTTTTTATACATTTATTTCCAAACATTTTTGTAGCAAAATGAACATATAAAGGGATTGTCGATTACATTATAAATTGTCTATAATCATTTTGTTTGTGATTTCCAATTCATCCGTCAAGTCGTATACGATCACTGTACCTTCTTCAATTTCGAAGGTATCATTGTCAGGGACGTTTTCTAAGTACTTGATTAGCATTCGAAGAGGACTGCCGTGAGAGACGATTAAAACGTTTTCTCCTACTTTTAAGAAGGTGCTGACTTCATGTTCGAAGTAGTCGATCACACGATCGTAAACATCTTTTTCGCTTTCGGCAAGTGGAAGTTCGAATTTCAAAATATCCGAATATTTTGGATCATTCCCAGGAAATCTCGGATCGGTTATGACGATTTCCGGTGGCCTCTCATCTAAACCTCGTCTCCATTTAGCGATTTGGTCATCGCCATACATATAACGGGCTTCGTCTTTATTTTTACCTTCTAATACACCATAATGCTTCGCATTCAATTTGTAAGTGCGTCTAGTCTTAATTTCACGGTTCAGTTCTTCTTCTATTATGTCGAGAGTCTTTGTTGCACGACTCAAAAGCGATGTATAAGCGATGCCGAATTCGATGTTCAACTTACCGAGTTTTTTTCCAATTGCGTGGGCGGTCTTTTGTCCCAAAATAGAAAGGGGACTATCTGTCCAACCCATAAATTTATTTTCTTCACTCATTTGTGCTCGGCATTCGCGAACTAAAACTAACTTCATAAAAAAGAAACCTTCCTTCGTACTCTATCTTTTGGATAATTGTACCAAGAAAAGTTTACAAAGTCACGAATTTTTTATTCGTCACCATTTTTGTTTTTGAATTGTATTACTATCGGAGTTCCTTCGAGTTCGAAGTTGTTACGCAAGGTGTTTTCTAAATATCTTTGATAACTGAAGTGTACTAAACCTTTATTGTTGACATTGAAAGTAAATTTCGGAGGCTTATTTCCCGATTGATTGACAAAATATATTTTTAGTCTTCTTCCTTTATAACTTGGAGCTGGATGAAGCAATTGGGCGTCTTGAATTACATCGTTTAATGCACTAGTCATGATCGTTCGGGTCGCATTTTCATGAGCAGAAATTATTTCCGGCATCAAAGTATGAATACGTTTTTTAGTTTTGGCACTCAAGAAGACGACTTTTGCATAGGGTGCAAATTGGAATTCGTTTTTTAGTCTAGTCTTCCATTCTTTGATAGCAGAGTCCTGATTTTCGATCAAATCCCATTTGTTTACTGCGATGACGAGGCATTTTCCTGCATCTATCGCATAAGATGCGATGTGCTTATCATGTTCTATAATGCCTTGTTCAGCATCGATGACGAGAACACAAACGTCCGATTCTTCGATGGCTTTCATCGTTCTCATCAAACTGTACTTTTCGACACTTTCGAAGATTCGTCCTTTTTTGCGAAGCCCTGCTGTGTCTACGACAATGTAAGGATTACCATCATAATTGAATTTGGTATCGATGGCATCGCGAGTAGTTCCTGCTACATCTGATACGATGGCGCGGTCTTCATTCAGAAGAGCATTGGTTAGGCTACTTTTGCCCGTGTTTGGTCGGCCGATGAAGGAGAAACGCAATATATCGTCTTTTGGTAGAGTAGGATTTTCGTTCCAATCACTCGTGATGGCATTCAAAAGATCGTCTATTCCCAATTTGTGTTCGGCACTTACCGGAATGACGGTTTCGAATCCAAGTTCATAAAATGAATATATATTGTCCATTCTTTGTTTATTGTCGATTTTATTAACTGCGACAATGGTCTTTTTAGTAGATCTTTTCAAAATATTCGCGATCACTCTATCGTTTTCGGTAATATCCGTAAGTCCGTCGACGACGAAGACTATACAATCGGATTCTTCGATGGCCATTTCGGCTTGTATTTTGATGCGGTCGGCAAATGGTTCATCCGATAAATCTATTCCGCCCGTGTCGATCAAATGGAAAGTTTTGTTTTTATAAGTGACTTTTCCATATATACGATCTCTCGTTATTCCTGCTTCATCCATGATGATCGATTTTTTCTCTCCGATTAGACGATTGAACAAAGAACTTTTACCTGTATTCGGCCTTCCTATTAGGGATACTGTGTTCATAAGCAATTTCGCCCCTTTCTCTCAATGTATTTTATCACATAAATGCGATAAAATCTACGACCACATTTTTTCGTTTGGCAATGAAAAAGACGACCTTTTGAGAACGTCTATTTTTTTGGATGATAGTTTGCGTATGTATTTTCCATTATTCCTAATACCAATTTTTTCGGTTTTTGTCCTTTGAGATCTTTTGTAGATAATATACGAGGTTCTAACACGGACTCTCCATTTATCGTATGATCTTCTCCGATTAAAGTGCTCGCTTCCATTGTCCAAAGTTTTGCTCTTTTTTGACGTGCTTCTTTGCATAGCTCATCTTCATGATTTCTCAAAGTCAAAGTTACTAAAGAGAGAAACGTATTCAGTAATATTGTGTCGTATTCGTGATGAAAGAGGATTCTTCGAAGCGTCGTCGTATAGTATTCTGGACATATCGAAAGTATTTTCGAAAGTTCTTCTAAAGTGATCGATCCACGTTTTATGAGGCTTGCAAATATGCCGAGGTCTCCTACTAGTTGACCACTTTTTACATCTGCATTCAAATAGTGAGGTTTACCACTTAAGTCCCCTACTTCGAACGATAGTGTGCCATCGATAAAGTTTTGACCATTGCCCATTCTATAGTGATTTTCTAAAAAGGCAACTTCTTTTGGTGTCAGTCTATTCTTCAATTCTTCGATGGTCATCATTTTTGTCAATTCGTCTTTTTCACTGACGACCATTAAAGTTTTGCTAGGATACTTAAATTCGTACCATGAAACGATCTTGTTGAGTAACACTTCTAATTCGTGAACATCTAATAATGGCAAGTAACCTTCCTTTGTAGTTCTAAAGAGCCAATCTAGTAACCCTACATTTTGGTCTACATGGGGGACTTCGGTCAATACAACTTTTTTTGTCAAATATACTTGCATCCCATGAAATCTCGGTTGATAATCAAATTTATTCATAATCATAATCTCCTCGTTTAATTATTATAGCATTTATATCCATGAAGGCAAGAAAAAACTAGACTATTCGTCTAGATAACTTTCTATAATTTCGTAAATTTCTTGTTTTCCCTTTTTGTTTACACTAGAGAAATATACTAAATTGTCCCCATCTTCCAATTTGATCGTATCTTCTACTAGCTTCATTTGCTTTTCGCGTACTTTCATTTTGACTTTATCGTATTTTGTTGCGACGACTGTCACAGGGATTTTGTAATATTTCAAATAATTGTACATCAATATATCGTCTTCAGTAGGTTTTATACGAAAATCTACGAGCAAGAATACTCTTTTGAGAGTGTATCTCGTCTTCAAGTAGTCTTCTATCATAAGTCCAAACTTTTTTTGAGTCGGTTTGTCGACTTTGGCGTATCCATAACCGGGAACGTCGACTAAATAAAATTTTTCGTTTATGAAATAGAAATTCAATGTTTGTGTTTTTCCTGGGGTACTACTCGTATGGGCATAGTTTTTTTTGTTAATTATCGTGTTTATGAAGCTCGATTTTCCCACGTTCGATCTTCCGACGAGCAAAAATTCAGGGGTTTCTCCTTCGGGATACTGGTTGGCTCTCACTGCTATGTTCGTGAGTTCTGCCGATTCAATTTTCATAATCCTTCACACCTCGTGAGGAAATTATATAAAAAAGTTAGACAAAAGTCAAATACTCGTGTCTTCTTTAGGTTTAATGACAATGGACATCGCCTCTTTGTCGAAAAAAAGAACATAGTAATCTTCCAAAGGGGCAATTCTCCGTCTAATCGATCGATCGCTTTTATAATCGACATATGCATTTGTGGCTTCCTTTTTAAGTCTTCTAACTTCGTTTCTATATTTGTCATAATCATTTCCTCTTTCTACGTATAATTTACCATCGTCGACTGTTTTGTCAAACTTATGCGATTATAAAAAATGATACGTATGATCGATCGCATATAGGTCATTCTCAGTAAAGTAAATGTAAATGTCAAAAAATGTCGTACGATAGTATAGAAAAACTGAATTAAATCTAGTATAATGTTGTAAGGTGATTACATTGAATTATCCCTTTAAACAAAAATCGTACGAAAAGAACGTCGTCGATTATCGAAATCGCGGGATGGACTTGGAGGGACTCATAAATCAGGCCAACGAATATTACCTATCGGAAGATAGAGCAGTAATATATAAAAAGCCTACTCCGATCGGCATATTGCATGTAGATTACAGTCAAAATCGAATAAAGGATGCTTATTTCAAGGACAAATCGACTTTCGATTACAATGGCGTATATCGAGGTAAATACATCGATTTTGAAGCAAAAGAATCCCATTCGAAGACTTCTTTTCCACTAGCAAATGTCCATGAGCATCAAATCGAGCATTTGAGGCGCATATTGAAACATGGTGCGATAAGTTTTTTGATCGTATGTATAAGAGATGAATATTATCTTTTGAAGGGCGAAGATCTATTAGAGTTCATCGCTTCGAATGCTAGAAAGAGTATTCCTTATGAATATTTTTTAAAAAAATGTGAAAGAATCGAAGAACGATTGCGACCTACTTTGGATTATTTACGAATAGTCGATAAAGTTTATTTTAAAGGAGAATGAAATATGGCTAACAATATTAAAAATGTGAAAGTGAAAACTACAAAGAAGAAATCCGAAATCAAATTTTCGAATGTAACTCAAAATTTTAAAAAGAAGAAAAAGAACAATACAGCCATCGTGACGAGCGACGTCAGCAATAAAGAGAAGAAAAAAAATTCTAGCAAAGTTAGAAACATAGTTGCTATCTCTATAATGAGTGTGATGATATTGGCGGCTTTGACAGCTTTATCTTTTTGTGTCTATATCATCGCGACGGCACCGCCATTTGAAGTAGAGAAATTGTTTACGACAAGTTCGACGAATGTATATGCATCTAATGGCGAGTTGATTGCGACATGGGGTGCAGAAAAACGTCAAAATGTCACATATGATGAACTTCCCGAAGTTTTGATCGATGCGATCGTAGCGACGGAAGATTCGAAATTTTTCCAACATGCCGGAGTAGATCTTTTGCGATTCGGCAAAGCTGTCGTAGGACAGTTATTGGGACACAGTGACGCCGGTGGTGGATCGACCTTGACGATGCAGTTAGCTAAAAACTCGTACAATGGTACAGAATCCGGTGGAATCGACGGAGTTATTCGTAAATTTAAAGATATATACATGGCTATTTTTAAAATCGAAAAAACTTATTCTAAACAAGAAATTATGGAATTTTATGTCAATCAAGGATTCTTTGGAAGTGGAGCTTATGGTGTAGAACAGGCAGCTCAAACTTTCTTCGGAAAATCGGTCGGCGAAATAAATTTGTCGGAAGCTGCAACATTGGCTGGGCTTTTCCAAGCTCCTGGTGCATACGATCCATATTTGTTCCCTGAGAAAGCACAAAATAGAAGAAACATCGTCTTAGGATTGATGGTAAGACATGGATATATTTCTCAAGAAGAAGCCGATGCAGCTAAGATGATTTCCCTATCCGATATGTTGACAGGATATACTTATGTCAATTCACAATATCAAGGATTTTTAGATACATTACATTACGATGTCATCGCCAAGACGGGATTGAATCCTACTCAAGTTTCGATGAACATTTATACTACTTTAGATATCGATAGACAAAATGTCATAAATAAGCTTTACGATGGCTCTTTATATAAATGGAAAAACGACGCTGTTCAAGCCGGACTTGCCATTACGGATGTTCATAATGGTGCAGTTGTAGCAGTCGGTGCTGGAAGAAATCGTCCCGGTGCTCTATCTTTGAACTATGCTACTCAAATCAATAGGCATCCAGGTTCTATTGCAAAACCTATTTTCGATTACGGACCAGCAATAGAATACGCTGGTTGGGGTTCAGGTACATTCGTCATGGATGACTTGTATACATATTCTAATGGACAATCGATTCACAATGTCGATGGCGGATATTACGGTATAATGACGGCAAGAACAGCGCTTGCAAACAGTAGAAACATTCCTGCTTTACAAGCATTTCAAGCGACTACGCAACAACAAAAATACGACTTCGTAACGAGTTTGGGAGTAACTCCCGAATTGCACAACAATGTCATCTTAGAAAGTAGCTCTATCGGTGCTTTCAACGGTACGAACCCTTTGGAGATGTCGGCAGCGTACGCAGCATTTGCTCGAGGCGGCTACTACATCGAACCATATACTTTTACAAAAATAGAATATCCAGATACGGATAATGAAACTTACATTCACACTCCATCGCGGACAAAAGTCATGAGCGAAGAAACTGCTTATATTACGAATATGATGTTGACTTATGCATGCTCTGCCGGCTTGGTCGGTGGCTGTGGTGGTGTCAGCGGATCCGATATAGCAAGTAAAACGGGAACATCCAGTGAGGACTTCAGTATAATCAACATGTACAAATTGCCTCAAAGTACGATCAGAGATTCTTGGCAAGTAGTCTACTCTCCCGATTATGCAATGGCTTTATGGTATGGATATGATAAGAATACCAAAGAGCATTATATGACCGAATATGAAGGATGGAATTCTAGATTGGTAATCTCGGCTGCTTTGACTCCTAGAGTCATGAAGAAAAATTCGCGTTGGTCTAAACCTAGTGGTGTCACGATAGTCGATGTCGAAAAAGGAACTAATTTGTTGGCCAGTGAGTTTACTCCTGATAATATGAGAACGACTGAATATTATCGTAAAGGTACCGAGCCGACCGAGGTATCTACTAGATATACTAGATTGAAAAATGTATCCAATTTGACATATACGACTGTAGGTAATCAAATTCAATTATCTTGGAATCAGATCGGTACACCTAATGCAATAGATGAAAACTATTTGAGAAATTTCTTCGATGAAAATTATAAAAGATGGGCGGATAAGTATTATGAACAGCGACTCGAATACAATGCAACTAATATTGGAACGGTCGTATACGAAATCTATTTAAAAGGAAGTGATGGATCTTTATCTTATGTAGGATCTACTCCTAACACGGCATTCAACACTTCTCTATCCAATGGAACAAGTGCAACGTTCGTAGTAAAAAGTGCTTATACTATATTCAAAAACAATGCGAGCACAGGATCCGAAATTACTGTCAAAATTAGTCCATCGATACCAGGTGGTGATGGCGATGATAATGATAATGATAATGATAATGTTGATGATGAGAATCAAGATAAAGATGATGACTCAGACAATGAAAATCAAAATTAAAAAGTCTCGAATTAAATTCGAGACTTTTTGCATTCGCTATTTTTGAATGGACAGTCTTCACAAAGTGGTTTTATAGCTTTACAAAGATGTCTTCCAAACAATACTAATTGTACATGTACTTCACGCCAATCATCTTTGTCGAAGTAAGCACATAACTTCTTTTCGATTTCTTCGACATTGTCGGTTTCAGAAACTAAACCCAATCTTTTGCTGACGCGAGTGACGTGAGTATCTACTGCCAAAGATGGCTCTTTGAACAATTCTGAGAAAACTACATTGCATGTCTTATGACCAACGCCCGATAGGTTTTCTACGTAGGCTCGATCGTGTGGTACATGACCGTCTCGATCTTTCAATAGAGATATTGCTATGGATTTGACATATTGTGCTTTTCTCTTTCCCATTCCTACGGGTTTGATTATATCTTCTATTTTTTCAAGGTCCATGGTCGCAAGATCTTCCAAAGTATATTCGAAGAGAACATCGGTCACTTGATTTACTCTTTCATCGGTAGTTTGTGCACTCAACATGACAGCAAGTAAAAGTTCGTAATCCTTTTCATAGTTCAAAGGGCATTTTGGATGCGGTATCAGTTTGTCCAAAATCGGTTTTATGGTATCAGTTTTCATCTTCCAACCAATTGAAATCGAAGTTTAGAAAATCTTGATTTTTTCTTTCTTTAGGTTTTCTTCTTTGCTTAATATATATGTTTACTTCTTTGGCCGTTTTTAGCCCTTTCTTGGCCCATTCGGACAAAATGGCATCGATATACCTCAAAGTGAAAGTACCATTGTACACTGCCTCGTTTAGGGCACTCGTGATGAGTTCTTTACTTTCTCCCCGATCGAGCCATTTGTTTATGAGATCGAATTCGATAGGAGAAAGCGGTCTAGCGAGTTGACTTTCGAAAAGATCGAAAATATCTTCGTCGTTCTTTTTCTTTTCTACTTCACCCATATCCATGGCAATGGATTCGAAGAACGGTGTCAAGTCTATCACTTCTTCTACTTTACCTTCCCTATTCTTTTCCATGCGTATTTTGATGAGATCTTTATTTGTTATGCTAGCAAATGCTTGCATGATTGATAACTCTTCCATGCCAAACTTTGTTTTTATCTCCTCAATGTCGAGAATCGGATGGTTGTTATTTCCGACAAAATAGATGATCAACAGGGCTTCATCTAGTGTCAGATTGTTCTTCTTGATGGTCTTTAAAATGTCTTCACCTATTACAAAATTTTGTTTTTGATACAATTTAACTATAGTGTCGCCCATTTTATTTCACTTCCAATTCTTACGTATGTAATTCGATAATTCACTTTCACTATTAAGTAGATTACCACTTAAAACTTGTTCGATCAAGTCTTTTTTAATTCTTTTTATGATAGGTCCTTCTCGTACATTCAAGATGTCCATTATGTCGTTTCCGTCAATGGCCAATTCTTCTATAGAATGAATCGGCATTTGCTCGTACATTCTCAAAATATGACATTTGTCCATCCTCAAAATTTCTCCTGCTATGGTGTTATCATATATTCCATAGTGGTATAGAGTTGCTACATTTATTTGTCCTATGTCGATTATTCTTCTTACGTTTTCTATACGCATTTTTTCAACTTTAGAAAAACGATAGTTTGGCGCGTCTATTTGAGCCCAGGCCCCTACTAAATCTTCGACTTCGTGATAAACAGGCGGCACGACTATTCCTAAGTGTTCGAAAGCGCCTACCTGGTTCAGAAAACGAAGTCCTTCACTTGCATTTTTCGAGATGAGTATTTTATCTAATTCTTCTCTTCTTCTGTCGTATGAAAGTTTTTCTAATAGGTGTAGATTTTTTGTAATAAAACTCATTGCCTCTTTTTCGATAGTGAAACCGTTGAGAATAGAGAGCCTGAATGCCCTTAATATGCGAAGAGGATCATCTTCGAATTTGGAAGTGATGTCCCCAATCACTCTTATGACTTTTGCATCTAAATCTTTTCTACCTCCTAAGGGATCGAATATCTCTCCTTTGCTGTCCATACATATGGCATTGATAGTAAAGTCTCGCCTTTGTAAATCGTCTTCCACATTATCTAAATATTCTATCGATTTAGGATGTCGTTTGTCATATTGAGCTTCACTTCGATATGTCGTCACGTCGATGGTATACTTCGAATCTTTTATTCTCATAGATCCCAAACTCTCTTTTGTCGTGTTCTTAAATATTTTGACAATATCGGATGGCCGAGCACTCGTCGCAATGTCGATATCGGAGGAAGATAAACCCATGAGGGTATCTCTTACGTATCCTCCGACGATGAAACAGGAGTGACCATTCTTTTCCAATTTTTTTAAATAATCGATGGGCTCCATTATCATCCAACTTTCTAAATCGTGCACATTCATTATAGCATTTTATTGGCTAGGTAACAAGCGAATTATACACAATAATTGCCACTATAATATCTCGAAATCGATGAGCCTATGGCGCGGCCAATTTCGTACAATGTACCAAATAATCTAGTGACCGCATTGATGAAAGTACCCGTCAATAAAGAGCTGCCCCCTTTGATCGTGTACAATTCTTCGTCGTTAAATTTTTTCATTATTTTTCCTCCTTAAATTTGTTTTAATTGTTGCATTTATTTGGATTACTCAATCCGTCGAATAAGCCGGCCATGACGGTCATGAATCCTCCGAATATGAGAATGAAGATGGCCACGGGGCCACTTTTTGCCCCGCCTCTTATGTCGACCAATTCATTTGCTTGTAATTGCATATTTATCTCCTTTTCTAAAATCGATTATAGTATCGAAAAACTTTTCCTTTTGACGATGTGTTATATATATGACAGTTAAATTCTTTATAGAGATCAATTTGGTTATTATATCATCTTCCATTTGTTCACTGACGGATGATAATGTTTCATCTATGACGAGAATGTCCGGATTTTTGTAGAGAGCTCTTGCCAAAAATATGCGAGCCTTTTCACCACCAGATAGGTTTGATGCTCCTTCTAAAATCATCGTATCGATACCTCGCGTTCGTCTTGTCAAAGTTTCCTTCAAAGAAGTCAATTCGAGGACTTGTTCTAATGAGACATCGGAATTGTCGTTCCCTGTGATGTTCTCGCGAATAGTACCCGAAAATAACTTTTCATCTTGTCCTACATATATCACCTTTTTTCTAAGAGAATCTACATCGATATCTTTTATTTCGTACGTATCGTTTATCTTTATAGAGCCATCATAATTCATGAGACGTCCACATAGGCATTTGGCGAATGTGCTTTTGCCTATTCCCGACGGTCCTTTGATGATAACTTTTTCTCCTCGACTTATGGTGTGATCCAATGACGAGATGTTTTTGTGTATTTTGTCGTACGAATATTGTAAATTCGATATGACGATTTTATCGATTTGTTCTTCCAATACTTGGCCACCCTTCTCCTCCTCGATGTCCAAGAATTCGGAGATATTTCGATAAATCGCTTTTCCTTTCAAAAAATGAATATGACTTGCAAGAACATTTTCCAACGAAGTCGTGAATATTCCGAATAATGAGGTGACTGTGAGCATATCATAAAATGTGAAAGTGTCGTTCAAATTCAAATAACTGATACAACTGACAATCAAAATGCCACTTTCCAAGATGTGCGATTTCACGTTGTCGATAGCTTCGATAAAGTTTTGTAGTTGCATTTTGCTTCGAATATCAGAAGCGAATTTCGAATCTATTTTTTTAAGAGTGGAGTCTATTCTACCGAGATTTTTGATACTTTCCAAACCTGACACATATTCTACTAAAGTCCCCGCATATTCATTATGGACTCTGATATTTTCTTTGTTCTTCTTGTATAGGGCACGATTCGAAAATATGGATAGAGATACTAGGGTGACAGCGATGAGCAAGTAAACAGCCCAAAGCATCGGGGATATCACAAAGATAATCGATGATGTGACCAACATGGTCAATATATCCAACGAATTGACGATCACTATTCGCATGATCAAGTCTTTGATAAACGCGATTTCATTTATTTTCGCGACAATCTCTCCTGTTTGTTTTCTTTGTAAGTATTTTAGGGGTAATTTTAAAACATGGGCTATCATTTTGAAATTAATCGTCGCATCGACATCTTTCATAGTCGAATTGACGAGACGATTTTTAAAAACGTTCAGTATCAAAATGAGAGATCTCAAAAGCAGGAATAATAATGTCAATTTGATCGGATTCATACGAGTCATCATTTTGAAATGAAAACTCACGACTAAGTTCGATAATAAAAGTAGAACACAGAGAAATAAGATGACAGTAAAGCGAACACGATATTTAACTATCATACTGTAGATAAGTTTTGTAAACGATCGCGATTTGTTATATTTCGGTATTTCTCCTTCCTCGAACAAATAAACAGCTTTCTCGTCGTAGATTCGTTCGAATTCTTCACGAGAGTATCTCTTCTCACCTACTGCTGGATCCATCGTCAGTACCGAATTTCCATCGATCGCATATATTACTACGAAATGTTCCAAACCATCTTTTATCACATGTGCGATCAAAGGTAGATCTGAGTTGTCGATTTCTTTCAATGGAACTCGTCTTCCGTAAGATGAAAAACCATATTTTTTTAGAGTTTGAACTATCTCAAATGCATTCGTACCGGTTTTATTCGTATTCGTGTCATCCATAATGGTTTCGAGAGGAACATATCCACCATAATGCGAAATGACACTTTGAATACAAACCGAGCCACACGAATTACTATCTTCTTGTATATATATAACTTTCTTTTTCATTTCTCGGCGTTTTCTTCAATTAAAAGAATGTATAAAGAATAAAACCGAGTATTCTGACAAGTTTACTGAACATAGAAAACATCCTCCTTTCCTTTTTGTCGTTTTCATTGTATTAGAAGAATTTATAGAGTATCAGTCCTATAATTTTTAGAATGGTAAAAAACTTCATTTTTTCTTCCTCCTTTCATGTCCCTCTACTATTATTCTACCGACGAGTTTAAATTTTTCTCATTTTTTTTTTCATTTTGGACAAAAAAACGAACAAATGTTCGCGTTTAGTTCAATTTTCGCATAATTGCAACAAGATCGCATAAGAGAAAAAGTGTCGTCAATATAGAGGCAAAAGTTACAATTTTGAATGGTATATTTTGAATCAATACATCCGTCAAGGGATCGATAAAGAAAGTTATAAAAATATTTAAAAATCCATACCAAATAGGATTCAAGCTGGAAGATAGATTATTATCTATGGTATCGAAGAATCCACGTAGAAGTATTGCCCAAAATACTCCTGTAAAAACAGCGCATATGACACTAGGCTCAGTATTCAAAATACTTATCAAAGCAAAGAACATATAAAAAATGATGTTTTTCTTTTTCGCGTGTGAGAAATTTACTTCGAGAGATCTAAACAAAAAGAAGCCAAAAAAACCGCAAGCAAGTACTTTCGATAATAGCATCATTTCTGACATATTTGTCACCCTGTTTCATTTGTATGCAAGATAGGTTCGCAAATTTACAAAAGTTCGTCAATTTTTAATTTAACTCACAAATGTTCAAAAAAATGTGATAAGATTATTCTATGGAGGTAGCCATTATGATAATGTTGCAACTAAATATGAAAAATCATACTCGAAAGATAATGTTGAAAGATGAGATGCTATTCAATGCACTTTTGAGTCAAAATACGACTTTGATCAAAAAATTGATCAAGTGCAAATATCCCTCATACGAAATAGATGACTCTCAGTTCGATGTAGTGAATAGATACGTAGAAGTGACCGAAAGCGGAACAGCTTTGTATGCTGGACTAATAATCAGAACTTCACTTGAAGAATTCGTGGTACTCTTTTTGAAAGATTCCGATCCAGATGACGATTATATAGTTCAAATATTGGACGAATATACTAAGGATCTAGATGAGAAAATATCGGATGCAATCACTATAAATAAAATAGAAATAAGTAAAGATCTTTTCTTCAGAGCAATGCGGTAATTTTGGAATATTTTCGATCATATCTATCTATAATGTAAATAGAATGGAATGATGAAAATGTTTTCAAAGAAAAATTTGTGGTTCATGACTTTGTTCAGTATCATTTTAGTGATGGCAGTATATTACATTTCTACTCCTCTATCGGATGATGCTTTAGTTTCAAAAGAAGTGGAGTCAGGAGATTCTAGTTCTTTGGATGTCGATTCTTCTAGTGCCATCAGTTCACTTCGGGTAAGTAGAGATGAATCTTTGGAAAATGAGGTCAACGGGATCAAGAGTATATTAATGGATACTACTACCTCAAGCGAAGAAAAATCTGATGCTTACGAGGCGTTAAAGGAGTTGAACTCGAATAAAGGAAAAGAAGAAGCCTTGGAGGCCCTCATCAAAAAAAATTTCAATTATGAAAATTTTGTAAAGATAGATGGGTCTAACGTCAAAGTAGTCGTCGATACAAAGGAGCATTCTTACGAATTGGCAAATAAGATCATGACTGCTGTACAAGGTGAATTCGAAAAGAAAGTTTATATAACGGTCAGTTTTGGTGCGAAGTAGCAAAATATAATTTTCTTCATAGACTACTAATGAAGAGGATGTGTAATCAGAAATGATAAAGAACTTTCTGACTGAGAGAGAGCAAGAAGTTTTTGACCTTTTAGTCCTTAATAAATCTACCAAAGAAATAGCGACTTTTTTGGGTATACACGAGAAAACAGTTAGAAATCATATATCAAATACTATCCAAAAATTGGGCGTAAAGGGGCGGACTCAGGCTGTTATCGAACTCGCCAAGTTGGGATTAATAAAATTTTAAAGTCTTTTTAGACTTTTTTTCATGATCATAGAATAATATTACTTAGGGTGTATTTATTTATGTTAAAGAAAAGTTCGATAAGAAAGATTTGTTTAGCAGCATTTTGTTTGTTGATATTGTTGATATTGTATTTATTCCCAAAGAAGACGGATCAAAACTTGAGTTTTCCCGAAACTTCATATTCTATTTCGAATGCCAAGGATACTCTCTTTCTTCCCGATAAAAATGATTATGTAGCACGGATTAATATGGCTATCAAGGCCGATACTACGATCGATAAGGCAAATACTGTGATCAGCTATTTGACGATTGGAAGCGATAACGAAAGTGTCATTCCGAATGGTTTCAAACCTATTATTCCACGTGGAACGAAAATTTTATCTTCTTCTATAAATGACAACAATTACAAAGTCGATTTTAGCAAAGAATTTTTGGAAGTCAGCGAGAACGATGAGATAAGACTCATAGAAGCGATCGTCTACAGTTTAACAGGTATTGAAGGAATCAAAAGTGTGACAATTTTGGTCGAGGGAAAGATTCTCAATAAACTGCCCCACTCTCAAGAATTTTTGAACAATCCACTCGATAGATCGATCGGCATCAATAAAAAATACGATGTAGATAGTATCAAAGGTACTGTAAAGACGACGATGTACTATCTTTCGAAATACGACGGTTACTATTATTATGTGCCTGTCACAAAAGTTTCCAACGACTCCAAAGAGAAGATCGAAGTCATAATCAAAGAACTTACCAGTAGTCCAGTTTACGAAACTAGTTTGATGAGTTATCTGAACAGTGAGACCACTTTGCAAAATTATAAAATACTGGATGATCAGATCGACTTAGATTTCAATAGTGCCATTCTCACAGATGTGACTAAAAATGACATTCTAGAAGAAGTAACTTATGCTATAAATCTCTCTATCAAGGACAATTATGGGATAGAAAAGGTGTCTTATACAGTAGATAGTGAAGTAGTTGCAAAATTTGATCTAAAAGGCCTTGAATAATAGGTCTTTTTGTTATATAATGGTTATGCGAGTTGATTTATGTTCGCGTAGCTCAGTTGGATAGAGCATGCGCCTTCTAAGCGCAGGGTCGAGGGTTCGAATCCCCCCGCGAACACCACTTAGTTATTGAACGACTTTCGAGTCGTTTTTTTGTGCTTACATTCACAAAAAAAAGATGATTCTTCGATCATCATTTTTTAAATATATTGAATATTCCCCCACCCGAACTGCCATTCGAATATATTCCCAACTTTTCTAGGAAACTATCCAAAACCATTTGAGTATCTTTTCTCTCGTCGAGAGGAGGTATGTTGTAAAACATCTTTACTTTTGCTTCGTATTCGAATTCTTTGACGTCGCTCACGGTCAGTAGAGATTTGTTCAAAACTATCTTCTTGTCTTTGATCTTCTCGAGTGCTTGTCTATCTCTTCTGATCAGTGTGTTCAATTTGATCGTACTAGGCTCTAACAAGTATATCACATCCGTACACGTACCATCCGTATCCAAGTTGCTGTTATTTAAATCGATCAAAACGATCTCAAACTGATTGAATTTTGCTCGTACGTTCGATATTTGTGCGGCACTTACACTCATAAGTTCGTTGTCTCCAAAGTAACTGAAGTCGTTGTCGTTTATTTCGACGGCAAGTACTTTTCTCGTCTTCAAGTTCTTTTTTAACATGTAGACGAGAGTCGTAGCTCCTGCATCTTCGGTCAAATCTTTGAATCCGATTATTTTAGTCGATGAACCGGTCATCGGATTATTGAAGTTAGGATCCATGCTGCCATTGTAACTTGGTCCCATGAACGGTTGAAATGGTTGAAATGCAGGCTGTTGAGGTTCTTGTTGAACCGTTGGTTGAGCTTGTACATTCGGTGCAAATCCGGCCATTTTCGAATTCGCCAAATTTTTTTCATCGTTCATCGCCAAGTCGTGGTACTGTGCGACATCTCTATAACCGTTAGGATTTTGCATCAAATAGTTTATTCCATTCAAATCGCTTGCAAAGTTGTAAATTCCCAAACTGATTATTTTAGAAAGAAAAGAATTGTTGATGCGCGGATCATCGCTCAAGAAAAGTATGATCTTGGTGGCATCCAACGAAGCACTAAGTCTTTGAATGTTCGCGATGTTGAAAGAATCTTTGATGGCAGTTATATCCAAAATCATACGATTGAAAAAGAAGTTAGCAAATGTATCGATGATAGTAGATACATCGAATTCGCCGTCCATTCTTTTGATGACATCGATATCTAGGCTCGATAAAGCATCTTTGTATTTGTTGGCTATTATGACATTCATAATTTCAACCCTTTCCCTTCCTTTTTATCGTGAATTGTATATGTATTGACTGTCTCCGCTTACCCTTATCGACGGGATCAAAACGTTGACGATGGGTAGATCAAATTGGAAAAACGTGATTGCCCGATAGTATTTGCGTTTTGCTTCTATATCGTCATTTCCCGTCTTCACTTCACTCGAATAAATACATGCTCCACATTTTCCTTCAGGAGCGTGCCCTATGCAGTCTACTCTCGTCCAATCGGTATCGTGACCGTCGACTTCTATGTACTGAGGACATTCACCATAAGCGACGTATCCTTGGGATGTCAAATATGTTTCCAATTCTTGTGCTAAGTTGCCATCGTATCCTGAGTTTTCTTCTATTTGGCTGACCAAGTGACTCTTTATTTTGAAGGCCTTGGCATAATTGACCGAAATCGCTATGTAGGCTGTGAATATTATGATAAAGGTCAAACATATCACAAAAATCCATGTTGCTCCTATCGATTCTTTCATCTAATTCACTTCCTTTTCAATAGCATCTTTTAACTATTGGCAAAATCATATATGTATCTACTTTCGCCGACAACTTGGAACGATGGAAAGAAAGATTTTACCACCGGCAAGTCAAAATGGAAAAACGTCACTACTCTATAATAAGAACGTGGTGCTCTTATGACAGGATCTTTTTGGTTTTTGGCCACTTTCCTGTACAAGCATACGGAACACTGATTAGGCGGTATTTCAGGGTCATCTTTGAGACACTGTTCCAAGGCCCAATCTTCATCTTTCCCTTCTACGGAAACATAAGGGTCACAAACCCCATAAGCATCGTACCCTTGCGCAAGCAAATATTCGTCGATACTTTGTTGTAACCCTTCAGTATAACCTTCGTTTTCTTCGATTTTGTCTATGATGTGGTTTTTGATTCTAAAGGCTCTGGCGTAATTGATAGATATCGCCAAGTAGCAGGTGAACAATATTATAAATGTCAAACATATAGAAAATATCCACGCAGATCCTTGAGCATCTCTCATTCAATCACTTCCCTTTCGATCATTCTAATTCATCATTGAGTACATTTTTTCTTTGCAGTTTGTCCGTCTTCTTTGTACTCGTATTCGCATTCCCATGTTGTTTTTCCGTCAGTCTTTGTAGGAGAACCACATTTGATAGTCGAATCTTTATTCGTAACCTCGTAATCTGGTCCTTCATTACATGCTTGTGTCAAAGCAATTTGTGCTCTCAACGTAGGTAATAGGAAAACTGTAAATACTGCTAAGATTGCTGCGATAGCGACGATAGCGATTACTGTTGTACTAAGTTCACCTGTAGCTTCTTTCATTTTTAACTTCCTCCTTTATTTTTCTAATATTATTATAATTCGTTTTATGATTTTTATCAATAGTACTGTAAATTCCTTTACATTAGAAACTGAATGTCATCAAGATCGAGATGATCATCAAAATCATGACTCCGATACCCGTACATATGAGCATCGTCATCGTCTTGGATTCCATCTTTTCTAGACGATTCTTGTATTTCGTCTCACGAGCTTTTTGTTGTAAGTTCGAAATAGTTCTCGAAAATGTCATCAGTTGTTCTTGTTTTCTTTCTTGTCTACCCAATCCGAGACGATACAAAAGTCTCATCATTCTCATCGAATCGCGGACTGGATAATCGCGTGCAAATTGCATGTACGGCTCGATAGTCGAATCACCTTGGTTCAATGAATCGATCAACTTTTGAAGTCCTTCTTTAAAGATCGGAGGTGCTGTTTCGATGGATTTACCGATCGCCACCGGCACCGTGTAGTGTTGAATCAGGATTTCCAAACCTTTCAAATAATAAGGCAATTGGACATCTATTTCGTGCATGTGTCTTTTACGATAATTTTTGAGATCCAAGTATGGCAGTTTGAAGACGAAGACTGCGACTAAAATCGCGAAGATCACCGTCAAATAACTGAGTTCTGCTACTAGCATGAACAAACTGAAGGCGAGAGCCAACAAGGCATTGCGGACTCGCTTGTTGTACATGTCCATGATGTTCACTTCTCCACCATATCTTGCTTTGACTAGAAAGTCGTAGTCTGCTTCTTTGAATTTGAGTAATATATCTTCGTAATCAGTGACGAATTTTCGAGTACTCACTATACCGGAATATTCACAAACTAAGAAGATGACTATAGAACAAATCAATATTTCTATATACATGACTTTCGCCTCCTACTCTGCACTTATATCTTCATTGTAGAACTTTGTTCCACTCAGCAAGAAATAAGAATTTATCCATATTACAGCGTGTAATATCAACTGTATGTACCACTCGTTTATCATCTTGATGTAAGATGCTTGACCCAAGAGAAATTGCATGAGCATGACGAGCAAGTAAAGAGCTAGTCCGTAGACAACAAATTTTTGATAAAATTGTGCACGGTCCATCTTATCTCTATAAACTCCCTCGACAAGCATATCGATATCTTGCATCATGTTTTCGAGTGATTCACCAGAATCTTTTGCACCTTCGTTTGTGATTTGTAAGAACAATTGGTGCATATTTTTGACCATGTAGAATGGATATTTGTCACTCATGAATTTCAATGCTTCGTCGATCGTACCATTTGCATAAGACATATCGATCATCGTTTTGACATCTCCCGCAATTGGTTCTTCGAGTATTCCCGATTCTTTGACACCTTCTAAAGATTTTACAAAACTTTGAGAAGTATTGAATTCCATGATGACGTTCGTACAATATATTTGAACTTCTTCGAATATGTATTCGTTGTAAATTCTCTTATATCGCAAGAAATTTACGTATGGAACAAAGGCTATAGCCGCGACGGCATAGACGATTGCCCATAAAAGAGAATAAAAGTACAAGAACGCGATGGCGGCTGCGACTCCTCCGAAGAGGGCAACTTGCACGATGTATTGACGCATAGTGTAATCTTGACCGAGTTCTTTAGCCTTCTCTTTTACGACTTTATAACTGTATGGTGCATATTTCTCGTAGACAGTCGATGCCATATTGGTGAAATACTTATATGGAGCACTGCCCGGGTCTTTTCTATACATGAAAATGAATACTGCTGTTACCAGCATGATAACTAATTCCATATTTTAAGCACCTGCCGTTTCATTTTGATTTAATCTGAAGGTATCTTCGGGTAGATAGACACCTTGTATTGCTACGTAGTCTAGCAAATTTTTGGTCGGATTTTTGAGTGATATATGTCCATCTATCGTTTTCTTATAGATGAGATTTTGTTTGGCTTCATTAGTATCGTCTTCGACGTAGAACTCACAAACTTCCAATATTTCACGTTGGAAACGATTCAGTTCTTTTGAGAAATAACCTTTGACGTATACAGCAAGTTGGACGTATCTATAAATAGTACGCAAGAACTGTTCGACGTCTTGTGATCCTTCCATCAGTGCGTACATACGCATGGGAACGGAAGAGGCTTTCTCCGCGTGAATCGTCGATAAGATGTTGTGACCTGATGAAATCGAGTTACGAACAGCCATGACGGCTTCTGCACTACGAACCTCGGACAAAAGTATCCATTGAGGGTTCTGACGCATACAACCTTCCAAAAGGTCCGAATAGGACGCTACGTTGTTCGTCTTCATCGCCACGATATCTCTGTGTGGATATATCTTATCTAAGTGAAGTTCTAGGGTGTCTTCGATAGTAATGATCTTTTCGTTATCTTTGATGTGACTGGCCAAGTATTTGACGAGTTCCGTCTTACCTGAACCGGTTTCGCCACATACGATTATATTGCAGTGTCCTTCGACACATTTCATCAAGAAGTCGTGCATTTGTAATGTTACATATCCTTCATCTAAAAGTTTCTTTTTGTTGAGTCGAATTTTAGCTGGAGTTTTACGTATGACACATGCAATTCCGTTAGTCGCGATGGATTCGTGTATGAAATTCATACGCAGTTCGGAAGATTCGGCATCCAGCAAAGGGTGAGCCATGTTGAATGTCTTACCCATTACATTGGAACATTGGAATGCCAATTTTTCCATAAGCGCATTGTTTATCTCGGGCCTTTCTACTTTGAATATACCACGAGTCAATGTTTTCAAGTGTATTTGTCCATCGTTACTGTACGATACGTCGGTGATGTCGTCATCATCTAAGAATTCTTGAAGAGGGCCAAAATCTAATTGAGAGAATATTGCCTCATTCATCGTTCATCACCCCTATTCGTTCATGTTCGATTGATCATCATCATTGTTATCGTCATCTATATCATCGGCAAGTTGACAGTCTGCGATACCTGTAGAGTTCGTGACACATTCATCTGGTATATCTGCTGTTTGATCGATTATCAATTGTTCCAACCAAGCACTACTTTTTAGTGTTTCTCCTGCTTCAGCTGTGTAGTTTTTATTACGCGGAACGATCACAATTTGAATACCCAATAATTCTGCTTTTTTGAGCAATAGATATAAATCGTCTGGTACTGCAAATAGAAGTTGTTTTGGTATTCTCTTTTCGATAGTCGTTTCGAAGACATTTTGTCCTTGGTCGTCTTTTACGGCTAAGACTTTGATACTTTGAATGAATTTTCCGTATACTAGTAGGCCCATCTCATCTTCAGTTCTTACGAATAGATCGATGTAGTCACCAGGGAATATCGAATTAGCATAAGTCGATTCGAAACTTACACTCATGTTGTATAGTGTATGCCCGTCTGGAATATCGTCGAAAGACGAATTAGGCATTTCAGATGCATCCATTACCGATGTTTCGTAGAAGAAACTGTTTTCTGGTATTTCGGTTGCATAACTGGCATATTGCCCTACTACTTTATCGCATGTTTGAATCATGTTATCAGCTTTTTGTGAAGACAATATTTTAGTAGTCGTCACCATTTCATTGGTTATTTGTGTTCTCGCTGGTATGGTTTGTGTTGCTTGGCATACGTATGTGGTAGTAACAGCACTCTTTACTCTCCAGTTATAAAATCCATAAAGGACGACTGTACATACGATGATTGCAATCAAGGTTACGGTATTCTTATTACTAAGAAACCTTTTGATCATTGTTCCTATGTTACCCATAATTTATTCCTCCTTTAGTTAAATGTCGTTGGGTCACTTGTCGAATACATTTCAAGTATGGCATCGAGTCTATTGGTGATCTCGAAGTCCGTATTCGAATAACTTATAATAATCTGCGTCGATCTCGTTTTGACCTCTACAGTAATCTTGGGGGGGCTTTCGTAACTATTGTAAAAAGAAATAGTCGAAGTCTTGTTTATCGTGACAACATCAGAATATCTTCTGATGAAGTTTTCCATAAATTTTTCGTGATTTATTCGCAAGTCGCCGTATTTACGATAGTAAGCATAGTCTACTGCTTCCATCATCGACGCTTCCGATATTTCTTTGATCATATGGTAGTTTTGTTCACTTGTAGTCGTCATATCTGTGACGAGAATAACGACTCCTATGATGATGAGGCCAAGTACTATGAACCACCAGGCCCAAACGCTTTCTTTCATAGACTGCTACCTCCTCTCATGATCCACATGCTTCAGGCAAGTGACCGGAATTACAATCTAAGTTGTTTTGTTTTTGAATTAATCGTTGTCTATTTTTCAATAATTCTTGGTAATCGTATTCACCATTGTCGTGGCCTTCGCCGACAATCGAAGTACAGTTGCTTCCAGGTCCATCTGCTAAGCAAGTCAAGAAGTTACTCGTACAGTGATAACCCGAAGTTCCACTGACATTTTGATCATAATCTGCACATACTAGGTCCCAATCGGCATACCCGTCGCTCGTCATGTTTTTCTCTGCATTGTAATGTCTAATAGATCTCATGGTGACAGGATCTAACGTGAAGACGAATTTTTCTCTATCGGGAGAGTCGTCGACATTAGTTAGTGTAGAATAACTGAGCGAATCTTCGCGTATTTTTTCTTGTACGGTAGATCCCCTTCCATCGGTCCAATTGTATCCGAGTTCTCTTCCCAAAGGATTGATTTCGTATGTATCGACTACCCTATAGAAGAAGTTGAATTTTTTAGGCCCTGGCAGGTAGATGTCGTTTACGACTTTATAATTACAAACATAATCGTCTCCTGCGTTGAGTGCACTGTCGACTCCTGGAGTTTGTGTTGCTCCATTGAACCTAGTATCCCAGTCATCGTCGGGATTGTTCGGTTCTTTCTTTTTTCTCAAATCATCCTTCAAATCCGTTATTCTTATCGAATAGTTGTAGATCCCAGCGGGAGTATTGATATTGACTGGCACTGATTCAGGATCGAGCTGCAAGAATGTTCCACCAGCACTCGGCGTAGTGGTAACTCGTCCCGAAGGAACACTCGTAAATACATCTGGCAAATGGTAAGTATATTTTACTTCTTCGTCGCGACGAACAGCGGCATTTTTGTATAGTATTATAGGGTCTTTTTTTTCTTCGCATGTATCTGCAGATACACCACAGTTGAAGTAATATGAATTTTCATTGTCCAATCCGCCTGACGAGTTTTCGTACTTGTTATCTGGTGTTGATCCATGAGGCCAATATTGGTTATTTCTATCGAAACCTTCCATATCAACATCCCTAGTCCCATATTTGTAACAATATTCTACAGGGAAGATCGAACCATCTTTATCTGGATAATCGAAACATACAGTTGGTTCGAAAGTATATAGATATTCGCTTGTATGGTCTCCTGTGACAGGTCCACGTATTCCAAGTGGCGGTTCTATTCCTCCACCACCTCCGAAGGTTTGCGTATCGTTCGTTCTATCGGTCCAGTTGAAGCATTTATTGTATTTTACGAAAAGATCACTATAATCTTCTAAAGCGGCATCATATGCTGCCTTCATTCCTTCTGTAGTATCTTTTACTTCATTTTGGTACTCTTCTAGAGTTCTACCATCACTCTTAATAGGTCCATCACAATCGTAGCCTTTGATTTGGTCTCTTGGAATTTCTTTTATTTCGCCTAAGTTCAAAAAGCCATTTGGACTTGTATCTGAAGGTTTAACGGTCCATTCCACATACGAATAACTCGGATAATCATAATTGTAAATATTTCCGTTTTCATCCGCACAAGATAGTTGACCACCAGGTTTATTGATGGTTTCGTGTGTTCCTGTCAATGCACGATCTATATAATACCGGTACCAATCTCTATATTTGTTATAGGCATCTTTAAGTCCAGGTTCTTTCCCTTCCTTTTGACTTTTGAATTCGTCGTATTTGATGTCGGATGTGACACATGTTCTCTTAGCTTCTATTTTTGGTATATAATTATCTAGTAAGAAGTACTGTCCTGCTGCAGTGTTTTTGGTTGCTGGCAAGTATCCATGCAAATCTTCCTTACAAGCCATCGAACAAAATTCTCTCGTCTCGCCAGTTTCGATCGCGACGAATCCTGAACGGTTGTCATGTGGCAAAGTACAAGTCGTCTTGTCATCGTGTTCGTTGAAGATAAATTCAGAACCGGTATCAGACGAATTACATTGTGCTTGGTTTACTGTGTCAGGACATTCAGATTCGACGTCTTTTCCTTTACACCAAACGAGTTCGTAAACTGCCGGATGTTGTTGATCACTCATGACTTTCATACCAGGATTTCTCATCGAAGGTCTACCTGTAGGATATGCTTCAAAATAACGATTTATCGAGAAATTATATCCTAGACCACTTGCATCATCTTGACGACTTATGGTGATCGGTTTTCCTCCTCCAGGAGGTTTATCTAAATCTACAGTGTTATTTTTATATTTTTCTATACTGAATGATCCGTTCAATTTATTGGCTGGACAATCGTTCGTCACCTTGCCGTCGACTATCTTACATCCCGTTTCAGCATCGAAACAATTGTTGGCATTTCCATTGGCGTCCGTATCGCACCATGACTTATATGAAATAAAGTAATTATTTCCTTCTTGAACGTACCTGTTGCCATTCGTACCACCTTGTTGAGCTTTTTTCAAATGTTCATAGTACCAATCTAAATTTTTATTGGTTATTCTCAATTCTCCACCGACTTTGATTATTTCGGTATTGCTGTTTACTCCTAACATCTTCATGATGTCAGAATCGCCGAAGTTCGTACCAGCGGCCGAATTATACATCCAGCCATTCGTAGAATTGTCGAGTCCTGCTAAGAAAAGATAATAGAAGTGATAGACTTCTTCTCCTTCACATGCTTCAGGTTCTTCGATTTTCTCTTCAGTTTTCGTACTTATCGTTATAGTCCCGTCGAAGTTGATCCACGACGCAGGGGCGTATGTTTTGTATGCAGTTCCAGGTCCAACTTTTCCTCCTGAAACTTTTCCGATACTCAGTTCGTATAAGTTGATAGTTCTGGATCCACTAGGGCCACGATAACTCTGAATGACATTATCTCCTACATTGAATCTTGCATCATATCTATATTTTACAGTACCAGTAAAAGGCGAATTGCATGCAAATCCACTGCTACCCAACACTATTCCATCGCTGTAAATGACACGAGCGGTGTCTTTGAAACCCGATATTTTTATATCCAATGCTTCGCTTCCGTCTGAAGATTCGAATCCTGTGTAGCTCAATACCGAATCGTCGACCAAACCTTTGAAGATAGAAGCATCTATCGTTCTCATTTTATTTCCGCCTCTTTGAAAAAACAATCTCAAAACATAATCTTTATTCTTCTTCAATTTCCCACTTTCATATGCTTCTTTCAAATCGATGAATGCTTTAAATCCTCCTCGATGAGTAGGAGTCGTCCATCCGTGAAGATTTCCTGATGAATCACCAGGTTGGTCCATACACATCCATGCACCATCTTTTTGACGTTTTTTATAGCAGTTCCAGTATGTATAATCGTAAAACTTTAAGCCATCTACATTTCCTTCGGAAGCATAATTTACAAAAAGAGGAACGTACTCTTCTGTATTGCCGAATTCCCCTTCCGGATAAAAGGCAAACGAAACTTGCGAATGTGATCCATCTAAATATGTGTCATATAATGATTCGAAAGCCCAACCGTAGACTTCTAGAATATCTCCATTCATCTTCAGATCGGTTATCTCATAGATGAGGCTATTCTCTGATTTAGAATAGTTTTCATGGCTTCCAAAATTTACAATGCTTGCTCCATTCCAATATGGATTGGAAGAAGAACAAGGATCTTTAGTATAAGCGTGAGTATTAGAAGGTGAAAAGACAGCCGCAAAAACAGCCAAAGTCGCTAAAAATTTATAACGATTTTTCATAGTCTCTCCTCCTTTTGATTACTACGAATACGAATCCCAATATCACGAGGATCAAAATTATCAATATGATTACCAATACGATATTTAGTTTTGTCTTTTGAGTCTTATTTTGATTACTTGCCGAGTTTTCGAATGTTCCATCGAACCAGGGGTCTTCATCGCAATTTTTATCTAGGCCACAGTATTTTTTATAAAAAGGTACTCTAAAATTTACTATTTTGAGTGGAGTGGTACATGTTTTATTGTAATATTTGATCGTATATACTCCACCAGGCAAAGCTGTTTTTAGATTATTATCTTTAAGATTATACTGGCCCCCAGTTACAGTTTCTATGATTGCTTCATAATTCGAAGGCATGTTCATGATAGTCATTTCCATGTAGCCGACGAGAGTGTTTTCATCTCTATCGGTCAAATCGGGCAAGTATTTCAATTCGTATGTCGTCTTTTCGAGATCGGCAATCCCTTGATCGATAGTGGTGATGGTACATGCTTCTTGAGTTGGCCTTTCCCATAATTCTAATGCTTCAATTCCATCTGCTAGCATGAACAATGAAATGAAAAGTAATAAAATCTTTTTCATAGTTTCCACCCCGATTTCTTTTGGTAGTTTCTTATGAAGAAGACTGCTCCTGTTCCTGCCGCTAGGACGACTACGAAGATGAGAAGATAGGTTTTCCAATTTTCTTTGAACAGTTTTCCTAAGGCTTCCTTGTTCTCTTTGTCATCCTTGTTGGGATCATTTTTATCGTTATTTACTTCGATCTTATTTAAAAAATCATCAGTATCTTTGATCGATATTTCACTTTTTATGAATCTTTGGCAATAGTAGTTCGAACTATTTTGACAATAAGTAAATTCACTGTAAGCATTGTAGCGAGGTTTAGTGAACTTGGTAGTTCTCAGGGTCACCCCTCTACACTCGTCGGCATTTGAACGCACATAGACATTGTAATTGTATATTTCGCCAAAATTGTTGTCCGTGAAAGTGTATGTGCCATCGGTCGTGTTTTCGAAGTTTACAGTAATCTGTTTTTCACTATTGGACTTTTGAATGTAAACTGTCAAATCTTCCGTTACGTTGTATACTGTTATTTCAAAAATGTAATTCGGTACTTTATATGTTGTCTCTACTCCGTCGACCTCGATAGTCTTTTCTTCACTGAAATCTTTTATTTCGTATTCGACTTTTACATGAGCAGCATTTTGAGCTAACTGTTTTTTTGTACTGGTAGAACACGAGCTCGCTGCTGTGACCGAAGTAATTCCGACGACAAATGTGCATAATAAAATGAGAAGAATTCTTTTGTAATCTATCATCTAGTCACCTACTCTATGTACAATTATAGCATAGTGGTCGAAATTTTTAAAGCAAAAAAGAATATATTATGCTAAAATATTCTCAGGGTGATAATGATGACTACAGTTTTTAGATATTTGAAGCCTTTTTGGACTATTTTAGTGTATTTTGGAATTTCGCTTTTTCTTCAAGCATGTTATTTAGTTTTAGGAATAAATAATGCCATCATTACGAATGTGATGCTCGTTTTTGCGAGCCTTTTGGCGACAGGATATGTCGTCTACAAGTTCAAAGATGAATTGAAGAACAAATTCGAAGATTTTAAAAAAAATATAAAGACTTACTCTAAAAGGGCTTTTGCCAATTGGGGATTAGGTTTCGTGTGCATGTTCATTGCAAATTTAATCTTGGTCAGTTTATTGAACGGATTGGCTCCAAATGAAGAAGCGAATCGCAGTATGATGGATAGTTTGTTCTTTTTTACAGTCATCTACTCGATTTTGTTGGCCCCCGTTGCAGAAGAACTGTTGTTCAGATCTAATTTTAAGGATATATTCAAAAATAAAAAGATGTTTGTATTCAGCACTGCTTTTTTGTTCGGTGCGATGCACGTCATCGGACAATCGAAGACTTTTGTAGATTTTTTGTATATCGTACCTTATATGTGTTTGGGGTATGCTTTCAGCAAAACTTATGTCGAGACGGGTAATGTTTATTCGTGTATCATGATACATATGTTTCACAATTTGCTCAGTGTTTTGATAATCGTACTAAATATATAAGGAGGCACTAAAATGGAAAAAAAAGATGAAGAAAAGAATTTGAAAGAAAAGTCGATGAAGGCCAAAATAATTTCGAAACTTTTGATCGCGATTTTGCTGTTGGGACTCGTGTATTTGTATGCAAGATATGTAGGTACGAAGGGACTCAAGATCAGAGAATACAACATCATCAACGAAAATATTCCCACTAGTTTCGATGGATTTTCTATCGTTCATTTCAGCGATTTAGAATTGGGAACTACTTTCGAAGTTGAAGATGTCGAAGGTCTAGTAGAAGAAATAAATTCACTCAGTCCCGACTTAGTAGTTTTTACAGGCGATATAGTCGCCCCTAAACATTCTCTATCGATCGAAGATCAAAAAGTTTTGGAGAGTGCTCTTTCGGCAATAGACCCCGAGATAGGAAAATACTCCGTACGAGGAGATGACGACCAGTATACTGATGTCTATAATCAAGTGATGGCTGCGGCAGGGTTCAAAGATATTTCCAATTCTTATGAGTTAGTTTATTACAAAGGACTCACTCCTATCGTATTGTACGGCTTAGATTCTTTGAATGCTGGTGTTCAAGATTATCAATCGACTTTTTCTTATCCTTCTAAAGAAGAAGATACGACATACATGGCCACATACCGCATTTTGCTCGCTCATGAACCGGATACAGTCGAGAAGATCGGAGATTACAATGTATCCTTAATGCTCTCAGGTCATTCGCACAACAGCGAGATCAACATTCCTTATTTGAAAGATTTTTACAATATCAAGGGTGCCAAAAATTACTACGATTCTTACTACAAGGTCGATGGAACTGATCTTTATGTATCGAGTGGACTCGGGACATCTAAATTCAAGGTCCGTTTATTTGCTAAACCTTCGATTTCTATTTTCAGATTATATGCAAATTAAAAGAGAGGCACAGTGTATGTCTCTTTTTTAATTTCTTATAATTTTAAATAATTATGTCAATATGGGCATTTTCTCATATTCTATAGTGAGGAGTGTATTTTATGAAAAGTAACTACGGTTATTATGTCAACAATGACGGGGATAGATTTTGGGTTCCGTTCCTCTTAGGTGGCTTAGGAGGCGCGGCTGTAGTAGGTTTGAGTCGTCCTCGCCCAGTTTATGTGACGGGTGGAACACCATATCCATACCCAGGACCATATCCATATCCATACCCTTATCCATATAGAGGTGGCTATGGTTATTCTAATTCTAATTATAACTACTTTTATTAGTAGTTATTTTTAGTATGACTCCAAAAAGAAGGCAATAGCTTAAAAGGCTCGATCCTCCGTACGACAAAAATGGAAGTGTTATGCCCGTGATGGGAGTAAGCCCAAGATTCATAAATATATGTTCGAATATTTGAAAGATCATCATGAAAAGGGAGCCGGCGAGAATAGATTTATGTATTTTATTTTTGGTTACTTTAAGCGATTTGTAGAGAATATAAAGAATGAATGCATATATTGCGCTGACAACGAAACCGGCAATGAGTCCAAAATTTAGAATAGTCAAGTCGAAGACAAAGTCAGTCGTAACTTCTGGGATGTACATCTTTTTATGGGTGAGTCCGAAGCCAAACAATCCACTCGATCCTACACCGATGAGAGCATTTGTCAATTGATACGATGAGACATTTTTGAAACTCAATAGTCTATCCATACGATAGAAGAAAGAAACTCCGAATATTTTGGTAAATAAGTCGCCGTTTAGAAAATACAGTCCAAAAAACGAAATGGCCGCCACAACACCCGAAGTGATGAGAATGATCGGATATTTTTTTTCGATTTTGCTACTCCATATCAGTCCGAACATCATGAGTATGTACATGACTACTACTCCCGTATCAGGTTCTAAAAAGATTAGAAAACAAGGTATGAAGGTAAGTAGCAGTATTTTTATGAATAGTTTTATATCATGTTTTTTTGTATTGCCAATCACTTTGGCAATGTGCAGTAGATAAAATACTTTAAAAAGTTCACTCGGTTGAAACGACATTCCCCCTATTTTGAACCAAGATGTCGCTCCGTTGATGTTGGCACCAAACTTCAAAACTAAGACGAGCGATAGACAGCCTAGCCAATAAAAGAGACCGCTGTATTTTAAAAGTACGTTCATATTGACTTTGTAAATGGCAAAGGCCGCAATCAAGCTGACGACTATCCATAGACACTGTTTTTTAAATGCTTGGCTGTAAAGATCGCTTATGAAGGAGGCACCATACATATTCAAAAGACTCATGATGAGTAATGAGGTGATGGCGATCAACAAAGGTAATTTTTTTTGTAAAACTATATTTTTCATATTCTTATTATTGGCAAAATTAATATATTTATTATAAGGAGGGTTTATTTTGAAAGATTTACCTAGAGTTTTTGCCAATCCGATCGATAGAGGTATCAACAATAATCGAAGTTTTAGTTATGGAAAACTAGAAAACGAGCGTCAGGTTCGTGATGAACACGCAGTACTTGCCAAAATCGACAAGCTATTTAAAAATGATTCGACTCTCTATGCGATAGATTGCATTATCAAATTCGAAACCAACGAAGAGAAGTATACGATTATTGGAAAGACTAGTAACAATTTAGTGACTAAAACTCAAAAGTTGATTCCGATCAGAGAAATTTATGACATCGAATTGGCATAAGAAAAAAACTAGAAATCTCTAGTTTTTTTTATTAGTCTCTTCTTTTTTTTCTTTTGTGAGCGTTTCTTATTTGTTCTTTCTTTTCCTCACGTCTTTTGACACCTGGTTTAGTGTAGCACTTATGTTTTTTAAGTTCAGAAGGGACACCACTACGAGCAACTTTAACTTTGAACTTTCTCAATGCACCATCGACGTCGCCCTTATTTACCACTACTTTTGTCATTCAAAATCCCTCCTTCCGTTCACACTAATATGATTATATCACCATAATCCGTCAAAAATCAACAATAAAGTTGTCAATATGGTCGTTTTTTCAGCGTAAACTGTCAGTTTTATATAATTGCTTTGAAGTACTGTTTTATTTTACAATTACAGCGTCTTCTAATAGATCTGAGACATATTCTTTTATATCGTCCTCTTCGTCGTGACCGAGTATTATGTCGATATATTCCCATATCGACAATGTGACGACGAAGTTCCTGGTTTCTAGAAGTGTATGCGTGTCAAAATAGAAGCTCAGCATAGTGAAGAATGCAATGATTAGCAGTACGCATTTTTTTCGTTTTTCCAATTTTTTTATTCTTGCATAGTTTAAATTTTCTATGCCATAGTGCACTTTTAAACATTTTTGAAAATTTTCCAAGTCTATCTTTTGAGAACTTTCCACTTTTATTTCTACTTTGTTGAGTGGCAGAAGTGTTTCGGCACTTCTTTTTAAATAATCGGTGATTGTTTCATTTAATGTGTCTTTCATGCCATCTAAGGTATTGTATAGTTCATCTTCTCTTTCGATATGTATGGTAATAATTTTACGATCATCTTTATAGTATTTCTTCTTTAAATATTTCTTTAATTTGTCGTTATTCAATCAACATGACTCCTTTTTTTATGGTTGCATTTTTAGTATATTCTCTTTTTGTAAAAAAAATCTAGGTTTATGTCAATTTACCTAGAGTATCTTGCTTATATTTACTCAATAAATGTAGTAAGTAATATCACTTTTTATTTTTGTTTTTCTATTCTTTAGATCATACGGTTTGATAAGGATCCGTCATAGTACCAGCACCTTTCAAAGTCTTCACGTATTCTGCACTTAAATTGATAACTGGCGCAACTGAACCACCGGTATTAGTCACATAAAAATATCTATAATTACCGTTTGTGTTTACAGCGAACATATCACAAAGTCCACTAGAAGACATGAAAAACGGAGAAAGTGACCAGTACCAATAACTTGAACCTCGGTATAAATAATAATTTGTATTTGGTGTTTCATATTTTCCAGCACCAGCGGCTACTATTTCATCTGCAGTTATTAATCCTACTGGATATGTCAATGCTCCGTTTCCTTTACTTGTATCATTTACTGTAAAC
>CAOJEC010000016.1 GCA_948433885.1 uncultured bacterium
GTGCTACAGGTCCAACAGGACCAACAGGTCCAGCAGGAACAGCAGGTGCAGAAGGCGCCACAGGTCCAACAGGTCCGGCAGGAACAGCAGGTGCAGAAGGTGCCACAGGCCCAACCGGAGCAACAGGTCCTGCTCCAACATTAGAAATAGGCACGGTGACAACAGGAGCTCCAGGTTCACAAGCTAGTGTGACTATCAATCCAATTCCATAAGGTGATGTTATGAACCCAACAGGATATTCTATTGACTTTACGATACCTCAAGGACCGACTGGCCCAACAGGTCCAGCTAATGGTTTGAGTGCTTATGGAGGAAAATATAATGATACTGCACAAACTATAAATTTAGGAATCGGTACACAAACTCCGATTAACTTGCCAACGGCCATGCCTAATCTCAATACCACCTATACCCCAAATAATAGCATAACCGTGACTCAAGCAGGAACATACGAAATAAATTATTTCAGTAACGTTTCAGCAGCACTAGCAACTACAATAACACAAGCCGTTAGAGCAAATGGTACAAACATACCTAGTACAATAATTTCTAGGGCACTCTCTGTAGGAACGAACACTATTTTCAGTGGCAGCACGATCGTCACATTGGCCCCGAACACAGTCATAGATATGGCAGTATCGGCCTTGATTAGTGTTGGTTTAACTCTAGGATCTGGATTAAATGCATCTTTGACAGTGAAAAAGATAAATTAAAAAATTACAAAAAGAGTATTAATTAAAACACTAGAGAGAAAATCATTTTTCTCTTTTTCTTTCTCTTAATTTAGTCGTATTTAATCTTTAAAGTCATAAGAAAGACCTTTACAATTATCAACTTTTACTCATAATATTTGTAATCTACGATCTTCATGTTATAATATAGATACAAAGGAATGGACTATGTTTAATAAAAATAAATTTAAAAGAAAATATTACTTAATCACCATAATTCTTTTGAGTATTACGATAATCACGATCAGATTTAACCAAATAGAAAAGTTTTTTACTTCTTTGTTTTTTTCTGAAAAGCCTCTTGAATATAGAACAATACCGGAAGATATTATGACTATTTTAGAAAATTATCCCGAGATAAAGAGATTGACAGCCCAAGCAGACATAGAATTGCCAATACCAAAAAATATGGTCCCACAAGGCATCACTTTACTCGATGATGAATACATTATCGTATCCGCGTACAACACGGATCATTCAAAAAAATCTAAAAGCTACGTTCTATCATCATATGGACAACTCTTCAATACTGTAACATTGGATATTCGCTCACATGTTGGAGGAATAGCTTACGATAAAAAGAACGATCTACTATGGATACCTGACAATGATGGATCGTTAAATGCTTATGAAGCATCGCAATTTATCGATCAGAAAGATATTAAACCAAAATACACATTCGATAAAATAGGGTTGGAACTTAAGAAACACGTTTATAAAAATCAAGACTTCATAGACTACCTAAGCGTCGATGGAAAATATCTCTATATAGGAGGATTTTCACTTTATGGTTCGGGACTCGTAAAAAAGTATGAAATAATAAAAAAAGGTTCAAATTTAGAATTAGAGTACAAAAATTCTTTCAAGATTCCATCTAAAATTCAAGGTATCACTTTTTATCATAAAAATGACAAGGTATATATGATTTTGAGTCAATCTTTTGGAAGACAAAACGTTTCTCATATAATAATTTTTGAATATGATGAAACCGAAACGGATTACAATGAAGCTAGAAGCATGTTGACATTGGAGTCACCACCACTTCTAGAACAAGTTACCTCGGTAAATTCAGGACTTTATATGATATTCGAGTCGGGTGCAAATAAATATTCTGATTGCAAGGAAAAAATAGAAAACGTACTAATTTTGGATCTCGAACAGGCCATCAGGGAGCCTTAGCAATTTGAGAATTTACAATAAGTAATTTAGAGTAAGATTCTATTTTGATTTTATCTAACATCAATCTTTTTTCACAGTAAAAATAAAAATGATAATATTTTAGAATTTTTATAATTTTAATGAGAAATATTATAAGATGATTATTGTGATTGATTTTGAAAAATTAAAGAACATAAAATAGGGTTATGATAAGTCAAGACAAAATGGAAAAATACTACCCGTTCTTTGCTCAATTTATTCAATATGCAAACTAGGAATAATTTTATTCCCTTAGAAAAATTACTTGAATTTGTTAACTATTTTTGATTCAGTATTGATTATGTATTAAATTTAAATAACTATCGAAATGCAGATAAAATAAAAAAATTTAATTAAAAAATTTTGGGAAAAATATAAGAGATGCTAGAAAAATAAATAATTTAACTCAAAAAGACATATCTAAAAATTATAGAAATATCACAAACGTGCATTATTGGTTTAATGTAACATTTAATGATATAAATGATTAAAATAATTAAATTACAGGAGTAATTATGAATCAAGAAAAAATCGGACAGTTTATAAGAAAATTAAGAGAAGAGAAGGATTTAACTCAAGAAGATGTAGCAAAAAAAGTTCTTCATGGAAGAGATGCAGTAAGCAAATGGGAAAGAGGACTATGACCTTACAAATGACACAAAATAAAAATATACAAGATTTGCTTTATTTTAAAGGGAAAATTGAAGAAACAAACATAATTGTAAAACACGAAGAAAAAGCAAAAATTGATTATAATTTAAGTATTATGGTATCAATAAACATATAAAATAAGAAAATGTCCTCTAATTGATACAAATACTTAATAAAACTAAAATAAAGTAAAAACTTATAATAATTCGGTTATGAAATTAACAAAGGTATGTGAGAAATCATATCTTTTTTATTTTGTGTAAAGAAAGTGAGGAATGATATATGAATTATGGAATATTTAGAAGTGAGCCAATAATGACTATAAATGATTTAGCACAAATAGGATCTCATAACAAACGTGAGAAAAAAGCCTATAAAAGTAACCCTAATATTAAATTAGAATTAACGAAAGATAATATAGAATTAGTACCCTTAAAAGAAAAATATGTTAAGGGCTTTAAAATGCTTGTAAAAGACTATGAAAAAGAACACAACGAAAGAATGAAAACTGAAAGAGATGATAGAAAACGAACTTTTAATGAAATGTTAAATAAATCTAAAAGTGTTGTTGCAGATGAATTAATGTTTACAGCAACACATAAGTTTTTTGATAATATGAGTAAAGAAGAAATAATGAGGTGGGCTGATACTTGTATGGATTTTGTTTACAATGATTTAGGTTATAAAAAAGAACAAGTATTACACGCAACAATCCACATGGATGAACTAACACCTCACATTCATTGTGTAGTTGTTCCACTTGTTAAAAAATTAGATAAAAGAACAAATACTGAAAGATTTACTATTTCAAAAAAACAATATATTAAAGACAATATTCACTTATCAGAATTACAAGATGTTTATAATTTAAGATTAAAGGAAGCAGGATTTGAACTAGAACGAGGTATTAAAAATAGTGATAGAAAACACATTAAAATTAAAGAATTTAAGAAAACCACTAGATATTATGAAAATAAAGTAACCACTATCAATAAAAATCTTGATAATGCTATGAACGATTTTGAAGAAAAAATGAAAACAACCAAAAGTACCATTATTGATAAAGAATATGTAAAGGTTAGAAAAGACACTTTTGATAGTATGAATAATGTTATACAAGAAACAAAAAAAGCAATAGAATTTCAACCTAAAATAGAGCAATTATTTAATGAAGTTAATACCTACACTACAAGTCATCAAACACTAGAAAAAGAAAATAAGAATCTTCAAAGAGAAGTAAAAGCACTTACTACTAGAAATCAAAACTTAACAAAAGAGAATAACAACCTTAAAACCTATTTAAAAGCCATTTTAGAGGCAATTAAACACTTTTTTAGAGAAATACTACAAATTGGTAATGAACCTACAAAAGAAGCCACTACAAGCGAAATAAAGGACTATTATAATAATGAGGATTTTGACTCCAATGATGTTTATGATATTTCCAAAGGAACAACCAAAGAAGATGAATTATTTGATTATGCAGAAATTCCTAGTTATTTAAAAACCAGCAAAAAATCTTATAAAGAAAAAGACAAAGATGACTACGAAATGAGCCTATAAGAAAAGTGAGATATGTTATTGATTTAGCATATTCTCACTTTTTTATTTTCTTAAAAACTCATCAATAGAAAGATTATGATTTTTACAGATTGTATATAAAGTTAATGTTGTTATCAAACTCATACCTATTTCATAATGACTATAAGTAGAACGAGATATAGAACATTCATCAGCAATTTCTTGTTGAGTTAAGCCTAATTTAGTTCTCAATGATTTTAGTTTCTTTCCAATTTTGACTTGGTTAATCACTATGTTATTTGTATGTTCTTGATTTTCTCTAGTTAGTCCTAAAACAAAATCTATTGAATAATTAAATTGATTACAGAACTTTACTAATTTCTTTAATGGTATAGAATCATAAGCATTTTCCCAACCACGAACTGTTGAATTACTTACACCAAATATATTACCCAATTCAGTTTGTGTCATCTCTAATTCTTCTCTACAATACTTTAAATTATTTCCTATCATATATGTTTCACCATAATAATTTTCCCATCAAATTTTAATTTGATACGAAAATAGCGGGTAATGTATCAAAAATGTGATATAATCTTTTATAGAAAGGGGAAATGAATATGTATTTAAGTTTCAAAGATATTTGTTTATGTGTTTTAAAGGCTCTTATATTAACCTTAATCTTTGTAGCATTAATAGGCTTAATAATGTTTGATTACAAAATTGGAATTAATTATTGTGATTTAATGAATATACCGAGAGATTTAGCACTTTCTGTTATGAGTTTAGGTATGGCAATAAATATCACTATTATTATGTTTGTAATAGAAATAATTGTATTGTATTTTATTATTAAAAAACTTAAACGAATTCAGTTATTTAACAATATTTGTGAATTTTTAAGTATTGATTATTGATAAAAGATTATTAAATCTAGTTAAAATCATTAAGAAAAAGTGATATAATTATATTACAAAGTGATGCAGAAATAGTAATTTGAAAGTGAGGTGTAAAATGTGAAGAAGAAAGTAATTATAATTTCAGTAGCCATAATTTTATTAGTCTTATTGTTTCCAATTAGAAATCAGTTAAAAGATGGTGGCACAGTAGAATATAAGGCATTAGTTTACAAAGTGTCAAAAGTAAAAAAACTAATTTCAAAAGAGGAAATGGAACGAGAAGGAAAAATAAAGGAATACGATCATGGAATTATTATAGAAATACTTGGATTTGAAATTTATAATAATGTTAAGTAAATTGGAGGAAATTATGAAGAAAAATGAATTTAAAAAAATGATGAAAAAAGAAAATAAGGCATTTAAAAACTACTATGTTTATGAAATGATCCTTATATTGTTATTAGCAATTATAGTTATACCAAATATTATACTTACAGTAAATAATATGATCCCACTTAATATTACAATCATTAATACACTTTTAATTATTATTGTAGCACTTCCTATTGTAGTGTTTGATATAAAGAATGATTTAGATATTAAAAGTATGCATCAATATTATTTAAAGGAAAAGAAAATACCAGAATACAAAGATAAAACAAAAATTTTAAATGTATGCTTGATAATTAGCATAGTAGTTTTAATTGTTTGGGCTGTTATAACAATACCAAATATTACAAAAACTGAAAATTTAAGTGAAATTGAAAACACATTAGTCATTACTACTAATAAGGGCAATAATATTGAAACACAATATGAAATGTTTGATGGATTTAAAATAAAGATTCCAAGTGAATTTAATATAATGAGTGATGAAATTGTTAATGTTAAATATCCAAATGGAAATGCACCATCACTTGTTTACACAAATGACAAAACAACAATTAATGTAGCATTAGTTATGAATGATGTTGCTATGAAAAATAGTCAGATAGAAGAATATGTCAAAACAATGGAATCAACTTACAAAAACTATTCAAAAGATGTAAAACTAAATTTTTGGGAAAGAAGCAATCATAAAATTGGTGAAATGGAATTTACAACACAAGGATCAGATACAGAAATCTATAATCATATTATTGCATTTTCTGTTAATGATAAATTAAGATTAGTTAATTTTAATTGCACAAAAGAGCAAATGAGTGAATGGCAAGAAGTTAGTAAATTTATTGTGGACTCAATAATGTTTGAGTAATATAGGAGGAGAAATGAAAATGAAAAAGAAATTATTTGCAATTTTACTTTGTGGGGTTATGGTTTTAGGACTTGCTGGATGTAGCAATCCAGTTAGTGATTCTAAAAAAGAATTAGAAGATGCTAAAAATGATTTAGAAGAAACTTATAAAAAATATGGATGGGTTGAGAAAGAAACTGTAAATACTATTATTGCTAAATTTAATACTGAAATAATGGATGGTGGATTAAATACACCTGCATACGATGATTATATGGTTGTGGATAATGGTAATTATTGGTTTGCACTAACTGACCAGGTTAAGTTCTATCTAAAACCAGTTGAATCATCTGGAAATAAAGAAAAAGATATTCTTGATATGTGTGCTATTTATATGGATAATGACAAGTATGATGAAAATACTGCTATAAAGTATGCAAAACTTTTGATTAAAGCAAACAATGAAGAAATTACTGATTCTGAAATTGATCAATTATTAAAAGAAGCCAAAGAAAAATCTTCTTCTAAAGAAACAGCCAATAATGGTAAAGGTATTTCAGTAGGAATTTCAAATGCCAACGATCATTATGAATATCAAGTTATTAGATTATATAAATAATTAGTTATTATTTTTAGAGCAAATCGTATTTATGATTTGCCTTTTTTTTGATATAATTAAACTGAAAGACAAATAGTAATTTATAGGGGAGAAAAGAATATGAATGTGTTAGTTGATTTTGTAGTTTTAATAATAATATATTTTTGGAAGTTTTATAAGAAATGGAAAGAAAAAGGTAGAGATGTATTGTTTATAAATACTATAATGTATATATACTTATCTTTTGTATTGTATTTTACTTTAATGCCGATATTAACAAGGATACCATTTTTATTTTTTCATCAGTATCCTTATGAAATGAATCTAGTACCATTTGTAGATGTTTTAAATGGTAGAGGTGATTTTATAAGACAAGTAGCATTAAATGTTATAATGCTGATTCCATTTGGCTTTTTAATGCCATTAACGAATAAAAAAAATACAAAATTCCTAAAAGTTATTTTTTATATTTTTTTTGTAAGTCTAATCATAGAGGTATTACAGCCATTTAGTGGTAGGTCATTTGATGTAACAGACATAATAACAAATGTAACTGGTGGAATTGTTGGATATATTATGTATTTGATATTCAAACCATTAACAACTAAAATATTAAATTATATAGGACACAGATAAATTACAATTTATAGAACAGATTAAAGCGAGAACCGAGCCAAAAGAAATTACATAACTAATGGCTCGGTTAAAACCTAGTTCTTGGCGACTAGGTAACACACTACGATATTGGCAAAGCCAATAACGATGTGTGCAAAGGGAGAAGCCCTTTTGAAACCCCTTTTAAGCAACATATTACAAAGTTTCACAATGTAATATTGTTGCCTTTTTATTTCACTAACGTTTCATAAAAAGAAAAAAAAGGACTACCACTTTCATCAGCATAGCTGACAAAACGTGATAGCCTTTTTAATGAAAATAACCTTAATGCTAAAGTCTTACGACTAAAGCAAAAAGGTTATTTTTTCTTTTGTTATCACAAAAGTATTGATGAATAAAATTACATTTCCCACTTTCATTGTCTTACGACAACAAAACGTGTTCGTAATTTTATTTCTTCTTATTATATGTTTTTTCTAGTAATATTGCAGTATCTCTTTTTGCTACATATATTGCTAAATAAGTCACGAGTTCATAAGCAACCATTACAACGAAGAAGACTATAATAATTATTGGATTGTTAATTATTCCTTTTTTTACGTAATCAATAAATTGTATAGTTAAATATATTACTCCATAGATTAGTGTTGATACTACTGTTGTATCATCAAAAGATCGTTGTATCACTCTTGATTCTTCTTTATCAACATTTAATCCTCTTACACTCCATCTTCCAATTACCATTAACACTAACACCATCAAGAATGGAGTAATAACCCAATATAAATTATAGCCATAATCATTTTTGAGAATTAAAACAAACACTAAACTTACTACCATAAAAACATTTAATAATACTATTCCAATATTTCTTATTAGATTTTTATTTCTTTGCATTTCTGTTTCTCTCCTTTACTTTTAAACTTTGAATTAAATTAACAATTTCTTTAGAAGTATTGATTTGATATTCAGTATCTTCTATTGTATGTATAAGTAATTCTTCTTCACTTTCTGATATGTTATTTTTTTCTTTATCTTTTAATTTGTCCTTGCACGAACTAACTAATTGTGTAGAATTAGTAATACTACCTAAAACATTGATTTCAGCCTCATTTAACTCATCTAAATTCATTTTTTCATAATAAGCCTTAATAAAAGGATTTAATGAACTAACTTCCATACCTAAACCTATCATATACATCATTTCATTATAATTTACGTTTATATGTTGACTAATCTTTCTTAAAGTTTTAGGGTTAGGTATTTCTCTTTCTCCTGATTCAATTTTAGATAATTCAGCATTACTAATATTTGCAATTTTAGCAAGTTGTCTTTGAGAAAGTTTTGCTTTTTCTCGTGCTTCAGCGATTATCTCGCCAATCTTTTTTTCTTGCATTGTAATACACCTCACAAATACATAATAACATATATGTTACCTAAAATCAACAAAATATATAAAAATGTTTTCAAAAAGTATTGACAACTTAGTAATTATTATGTATATTGTATGTGTTACCAAAAATTAACAAGAAAGGAGGAACTGATATGAATGATGTTAAACAAATTCAAAATACCACAAGAGATTTGGGAAGATAAAAGAATCCCAAAAGAAACGAAGTATATTTACTCTTATATCTATACCAAAGGTTTTGATAGAATTATCACAGATATAAATATAGGAGAAATACAACAAACCATTAAAATTAAAAATAAGGGTTTGAAAAGAAGTCTTGAGATATTAAAACAATTAAAATATCTAAAATATTTTCAAGAATATTCAAATGGAATGTACACAATAACACTTAACTAAAGTGCCGAAAAGCGTTAGTTATAAGAGGTACAGTAAGATGAAAGGCTTATGTTAGTACCTATTCTAGTAATAGAATGAATCTAGTTTGAAATAAGACATACTCAAAGAACTATTAAAATAAAAAGAAATGTATGTGTTATTTCAAATAATATAATCCGATGAAACAGGATTTAAAATAAAGTTTCAGGGATAACTTTGCTTATTTTTAGTAGTTAGACTTGTAGATAATACAGGTTTTTTTGTTGTTTAAATCAAATAAAGGAAAGGAGAATGTCTATGAGAGAATTAACAAGAGTTGATATTGTAAAAAACAGAGTTGATACGATCCCACAATACTATATTTTAGATTACTTAAAGAAAAACTTAAATATAGATGAATTTAAAATATATCTAGTTAATCGTAATAGTATCAAAGTTATTGATTCAACAGGAGATTATTTATATTTTAATTGTGATGACAATACAAAAGAAGTAACTTATCATGAAAAACCAAAAGAAAAAGAATATGAAATAGGATTATAAGACTATGGGTTGCATTATACTAGATGATTCCATAGTTAAAAGTAATAAGATAAATTCCACAGAAAAACTTGTATATGGTGTTATTCTATCACTTGCGAATAATAAAGGTTATTGTTATGCAAGTAATGATTATATAAGTGATAAAGTAAACCTATCTAAAAGAACGATTACTAATTCTATCAGCGAACTAAAAAGAGCAAATTATATAAGAGTTGAATACGTAAACTTTGAAAGACACATCTATCCCATACAAACCGAGTAGCAATATTCTTCTATACCCTATGGAAGAATACTGCTATACCCCATAGCAAAATACTTCTACCAAAGAATATAAGAATAATAAATAAGTATAATAAATAAATATTTTAATTATATTTAAATTTATTTTAAGTAATTTAAATAACTAAAGAAATTAAATGAAAGGATTTGATATATGGATTATGAAAATGTAAATTATAATGAGGTTATCATATCAGGAATAATCAATGTTGTTACAAATACTAATGATAAGTATATTAAGTTTGGATTAACAACTAACAAATATACTTTAAATGATGATAAAAAGGTTTATGTAAGTTTAAATATATCAAGAGAATTATATAACACTTATCAAGATTATTTTGTTAAAGGAAATAAAGTCTTTATCAAAGGTTATCTAAATTCTTATGTTGATAAAACTAAACACATACAGAGTTTTATTACAACAACTGATATTTCAAATAACCCAAATGACATTAAAACAGGAAGAAAAGCACCACATATTAGGTATGATCCTGATGGTGTTATGGTATGGAATGGCAAACGTTGTGAGGCGATTCCACCAACTGAAAAAGAACTACAAGAAATGCAAGAATTATTAAGCGATTATAAATAGTATTGAACGGAGGAAATGAGATTATATATGAAAAAGAATTATTATTAAAACTAAAAAGAAAGGGGGAAGTTTATTGAACGATACTAAAAAATTAACACAAATTGAAATTGAAAATATATTAGATGAAACAATTAACTTATCAATAATAAGTAAATTACTGAATTTAAAACTTATTACAGAAAAACAATATTACGTACTGAAAGAAAAAATAAAGAATTTTTATTAAAAGGCTACAGGAATGTACAAAAATAAGATATAATAAATACAGAGGACATTTATTTAATGTCTAACATTAAAAGAAAGAGAGGTAAAATGGCGATTGTTGAGGTTATTAAAAGTAATAATCTCATAACCGAAGAAATCAATACTGAAAATAAACTAAAGAAAGTATGTGCATATTGTAGAGTTTCAACAGATAGTGAGGAACAATTAACAAGTTATTCATCACAAATAAAACATTATTCAGCACAGATAAAAGCGAATCCAAATTGGGAGTTTGTAGGAATATATGCTGATGAGGGTATAAGTGGAACACAAGTTAAAAAACGTACTGAATTTCAAAGAATGATAAACGATGCTTTAAATGGTAAGATAGATATTATTATAGCAAAATCAATATCAAGATTTGCAAGAAATACTATTGATACCTTAAAGTATGTAAGAGATTTAAGAGAACGTAAAGTTGATGTGTATTTTGAAAAGGAAAATATTCACACATTAGAACTTGAAAGTGAAATGTTTTTAACACTCTTTAGTGCATTTGCTCAAGCAGAAAGTGAATCAACTTCTCAAAACGTAAAAATGGGAATAAAAGCAATGATGAAACGAGGAGAATTTGTTGGTAAAGCAGAATGTTATGGCTATAAATGGAATAAGGAAACAAAGACACTAGAAGTTTACGAAGAACAAGCAAATGTTGTTAGAATGATATTTAATTGGTATGCTGATGGAGTTGGAACACGAACGATTGCTAATAGACTTAATGAAAAAGGTTATAAAACTTATACAGGTAAAAACTTTACCCAACAAGGTGTAAGAGAAATGATTTCTAATGAAAAATATGTTGGAGATTTATTGTGTCAAAAGTATTACACGATAAGTCCTCTAACACATAAGAAAACAAGAAATTATGGCGAACGTGAAAAATATTATGTCAAAGATCATCATACACCTATCATTACAAGAGATGTTTGGAACAAAGTACAAGAAATACTAACAAAAAGAAGTAAGAAGATAATCCCTAATGGCAAAAGTCATGCAAGTAAATTCACAAGTCAATATGCTTTTAGTTCTAAAATAGAATGTGGACTATGTGGAACAAATTATGCTCGTAGAGTTAGTGGCAAGTATAAAGATGGAAGTCAAAAAGTTTATTGGGCTTGTTATCATAAAGTAGTTAAGAAAAGTAATTGCGAACACTCTATAACCTTTAGAGAAGATATTTTAAAAGATTTATTCATACAAATTTATAACTCTATTGTAGAGAAAAAGCATAAGACAAAATATAAGTTATTAAAGGCAATACGTGAAACTTTAGAAAGTGATGATAGCAAGACTAAAATTGATAAACTTTATAAGGAACTAGAATCACAACAAAAAAGATTATCTAATTTAATTGATATGAAACTAGATGATTATGAGAACAAAAATGCTTATACTGAAAAGGAAAAAGAAATAAATAGTAAAATCAAAAGTCTTAATGATGAAATCTATCAATTAGAGTTAGAAAACAATAATAACAAAGAAATTTCTAAAAGACTAAAAGAGATAGAAGAAGTTGTGTTTGAAAGTGAGAAATCTTTAAAAGAATTTGATGAGGCAACATTTGAAAATTTAGTTGAAAAAATCATAATAGGCGAAAAAGATGAAAATGGAAATGAGAATCCTAATGTTATTAGATTTATTTTAAAAATTGGTGGAGATTATAAAGCCATAATCTCCCCAAACAATAATAGTATTGATGATGTGTCATTTGAACAAGGAAACAGGAAAAAACTTACCAGATACTGAAACTTTAATAATACTAAGTAACCTATTTCAAATAAGCATAAATGAAATTTTAGCCGGAGAAAAAAATACATCTCAAAACATAATATTAAATTTATATGATAATCGCAATAAATTAAACAGAAAACTTAAAAGAGTTATTGCATTTACATTATGTATAACATTTATTTGTATAACAATTTTTCTAGGTTATTACTTTATTAACCAATATAAATCGATTCGTGCATTTACAATTACAGGAAAGACAGATTTTTTTGAAATAACAAACGGACTATTCATAAAGACAAATAATAAACTATACTTTAGTATAGGAACCATTACTTCTTTTCAGGATACAAAAATTGAAAAAATGGATTTATACTTTATTGAAGATAACGTTGAACACATTATAAGTAGTAGAACCGCAGGTGAGATGTTACTTATTGATTATATTGGATATGAAGAATACTTTAATTTAAAAAAGATCGACTCCATTTTAGAGAATCTTTTCTTAAAAATATATTATAATAATGAGAATAAAAATGTAATAAAGCTAACTTTAACCGAAGATTACGTGAATGACAGCTTAATATTCTTTGATGATAAGAAAATATCACATAAGGCTAAAAATACAAAATATTCAAGCGACAAAATAGTAGATGCGATTAAAAGTAAATTTAAAAAAGAAAACGATAACTATACATATAAATTAATTGAGGATGATTACGATAAAAATTATGTTTTTTCTTCAACAGATAACTTATTATTTGTGACATATTTAAAAGGAAATATTATAATATATGAATACGTTTATAATTTGACCATGAATTCGATAAATGTAATATATTATGAAGAATCAAAATTAAAATATTCATTTAATTTTTATAATGATAAATATCAATGTGATTATGGATACTGTGAAAATATTGAAAATATGATAAACAATTTTATAAATATCTTAAACAAAATTTTGTTTTAAATAAAGACTTTTATCAGAAAGGGCGAACATCGCTCTTTTATTTTTTGTCAGTTTTAGATAAATTATGGGTGTAAGAAAGAGAGAAGAAAATTATATGAAAAAACAACTTATTATTTTAGCAATGCTTATTGGAATGTTTACTATAAATGTTAACGCAAAAGAAGGAATCTATATTAATAAAAACAATGTTAGATTAGGTATGGAAGAATACGATTTTATATCAAATATGTTTTACGAGGGTTATCAAAAAGATATGAGTCAAGAAGATTATAATAGTATCTTTTCAGATAGAGATATTCTTAACAACAAGATACTCAGTAGTACTTATTATAATGAAGAAAATAATATTTCACTATATGCAGCCACGCATGAATCTGCAAGTAAACTATTAACTATTAAGAAAGTATGTACATCGGATTGTTTAATAACAATTCATGCAGTATGGAAAAAATCTCCATTCATTAGAAGTTATGATGTTATTGGAGCATATTTAAATGGCATAAATTTAACAAGTGTGCCAATTACTGCTGCAGCTGGAACTTCAGAACGTGTTACATCTAACGAAATAGTCAAATCAAATAATGGATTTGGCGTTTCTATAAAATTACCATCAACAGGTAGTGATATGGACGTTCTTCAATACTTTAGAGTTACAACTGGCGGAACAATTTACGGTTCATACCAACACGCAAAAAGCGAAATAAGTTTAGCTAATAGCAAAAAATATACAATTTCTCGAAGTGGATATGGTGGAGTATTTCTATTTAATAATTCCGTAAAATCTCATTACGATCAAATGGCGGGAGTAAGCCTTTCGGTTTAATTTAATTTTGGTAACAGCCATAAGAGGTTTGTTATAAATATTTAAATAGATAAGGAGGTGAAATAAATGAAAAAGTGGTACACAGCTTTGGCAATATTTGCAATTGCATTACTAGTAATACCAGTAGTAGCATTTGCGGCATCTGGATATAACTTGATGTCTTATCATTTTAACCTCAATCCTGGTTATTCGGCAAAAGGAAATGGGCTTTTAAAGACAACAAATAATAAACAAGAGTTATTATTATATGTTTCAAATGCGTCAGACAATAACAAACAAATAGACTATGTTAATCTCGTTGCCAAAAGAAAAATGCTATTCGGAATAATGCAACAACAGGCCGAAATAAAGATTATGGATCCACAAGCAGGTAATAGAAAAGAACAAGCATTCAGTTTAGATGCAGGCGAGTTTGAGTATATTACTAAAGCATATGGAGAACAAGTTAGTGGAAGCGTAAATGTTAGATATGATATTTATTAATCTCATTTTTAAGGATGGCACAGCCATCCTTAAAAAATATTCAATAAATTTAGCATATATGATAAAATGTAATTATAAAAGAAGGATAGTGAATTAGTTTGAAGCTAGATTTAATTACTAAGATTTATAATAATGGAAAAGAAAATGAGGTTAAAGCTCTAAACGAAGTTTCAATAAAATTTGATAAGGGAAAGTTCTATGCCATAATGGGCAGAAGTGGAAGTGGAAAAACAACACTTATAAATATATTAGGACTTATGGATAAACCTTCTTCTGGAACATATTCTATAAATAATCAAGAAGTACAAGCGCTAACAGAAAGAGAAAAAGCAAAGATTCGAAATCGAAAAATAGGATTTGTTTTTCAGTCTTATTATTTAGAAGAGAAATTGACAGCTTTGGAAAATGTTATTTTACCTTCGATAATAAACGAAGATATTAGAAAAGAAAATCGTTCAAAAAAAGCAATGAATATCCTTGATAAACTTGGATTAAAGGGTAGAATGAATCATTATCCACACGAACTATCTGGAGGAGAATGCCAAAGAGTTGCAATTGCTAGAGCATTAATGAATGATCCTGAAATCATAATCGCTGACGAACCAACTGGCAATCTAGATTCCGAGAATGAAATAGAAATATTTGAAATGTTGAAAGAAATAAGCCAAGACGGGAAATGTGTTATAGTAGTTTCTCATAACGACCTAATTAAAAGTTATGCTGATAAAGTTTTGTACTTGAACGATGGAGTATTAAGCGATGATAACAAATAAAGATGCCTTTGGACTAGCTAGAAAAAATAATAAAAAGAAAAAACTTCGCTATTTCATTATGACGACAATCATAACACTTATGCTTTTTATGATAATTCTCCCATTTTCCTATTATAAATCTGAAAATAATAGAATGAAAAACTATCTTAAATATGAATACCAAACCAAAACAATTCAATTGAGTATAAACAATGATGAATCATTAGAAATCGCTCGAAAAGTAGCTAAAGAAGATAACAGGGTAGTTAGATTTATAGAAAATTATGTTCCATATTATAGAGCCTTAATAACCAATATCAAAGAAGATCGACCAATTGGACTATATATTAAAAGTGCTGTTCCATATAATTCACCAAATAATCAAGTCATACTCGAAGGACGAACTTTAAAAAATGACGATGAAATTGTATGCTCGAGTATGATATTTGTTGATGATCAATCGACCATTGATAATGCTGTAAATATGAGTGACTATCTTGGACAAACGTTAAAATTTAGATTTCGAATATACGATAATGGCGACTTCACCGACAATTACATTGAACGACAATACAAATTAGTTGGAATATATAACGAAGAAAAAAATTATGAATATCAAACTTGTTATATAACAGAAAATGCTTATGAAAGTCAAAAAGATGAAATTATTAAGGAATGGAACGAAGCGTGGGGTGGAGTAGTTTATGTCAAAGATTACTTTGATGTCGAGGATGTTAGTCAAAAATTTCCAGGTATGTCACCAATGTTTATGAGACGATTTCCAAATTATCCTAAAACAGTATTAACTATCGTTATAATTGAGGCAGTGATAATAATGATAATGAATATTATTGCTTTTATTATCTACTTAAAAGGATACATAAAAAATAATTATAAATCTTTAACTCTATATAAAGCCCTAGGTTTCACAAAAGAAGATTCAGAAAAGATAATTTTATTTCAAATTGGAGAATCGTTCATCACAGCCATCGTAATAACAACTGTCATCACTTTTATTGGAACAATGTGCTTACGATATTATCTATATAGAAAAGCTCGATTTTATATAGAAAATGGAGTAAAAATTGACTGTCTAGCAATCTTTATTTTTTTGATGCTCCTCTTCCTAATAATAAAATATATGATAAAGCGAAACACCAAAATTATCGAGAATTTGACAGTCAAAGAATTATCGAAGGAGTAAAATATGAAACTTATATTAAAAGGTTTAATAGACAAAAAAAAACTTCTAAATAACTGCCTTGTCGTAATGATTTTATTGATAGGATTCGCATCACTATCTTTGATTTTAGCATACCAAAATGCTTTAGCTCAAAAAGAATATACAAAAGAAGAGTACCGAATCCTCACCTTTACTATTAATACATATGATATTTCGTTCCTAAAAGATTACGATATAGAGGATTATGAATACATTGAAGATAAAAGAATAGCTATACTCTTTTCGACATACGATGAACGAAATAGATTTATTGACGAATGTAATAAAATAAGCGACATAATGACGGAGGCTGTTCCAGTTTCTAATGCAGAAACAACCACATTGATATTTAAGACAATATTCTTCATTATTACATTAACTATATTGATTTTAATTTTCATATTCATTTTAAACCATATTTTAAATTTAAGAAAAGACATGGCTTTGTATAAAATTTTAGGTTTTAAAAAATATAAAGTCCTTTGCTTACTAGGATTCTTTTATAACATCATATACATTTTCTTATATTTAATTTCTTATAATTGTGTGTATGCAATCTACTATATCTTAGGTACTTTTAATATAATTTCAGAATATTATACATTCTATAAGTTAAATTGGAAATTTATCATAATAATATCTTTTATTCTCATCTCAGCACTTATATTAAGCAACAAAGAAAACAAACGAATAAGCGATTTAGATATTTTAAAAATAGATTAATAATAAACTTACAAAAAACAAAGCTAGCATTATACTTATATAACCAAGAAGAGAAACTTTCAATATTTACAATTTAAGACAATTATAATATAATAACTTTGCAGTAGTGAAAGGGAAAAAATCTCTTACTTTGACGAGTCGTCAAAGGACAAATTGTGAAATGAATAGATGAGATAACAATATTCCTATGGAACTTAGCTACACTTCATGTAGAAAAGTCCATTTCCACATTGTTATATCTTTAGTACTGCATGGTCGGGAGGTAGTAACTTGTATAAATATACAGAAAAAGAAAACATCGAAGAATTTCTTTTATCTCTCGATCTTTTAAATTGCAAAAATCCTAAAAAATATATAAAAACTTTATATGCCTTATCGAACGACATCGAAAATTGTTATAAAGTATTCAAAATAAAGAAGAGAAATGGAAAGAAAAGAACGATTCACGAACCGAAGCCAATCTTAAAACACATTCAAAGAAAGCTCCTCGATAATCTCTTAATAGAAAGAAAAATATCCAACTATGCGACAGCTTATCAAAGAGGAATAAGTTTGAAAAATAATGTCGAAGTACATACAAAAAAGAGTGTGATACTCAAACTCGATATTTCGAACTTTTTTGAAAGTATATCGATCATAGATGTTCTCGATCATGCTTTTCCAACGGTACTTTTCCCACTTCAAATTGGAATGTTATTCGCGACTCTTTGTACTTACGACGATCATTTAGTTCAAGGAGCTCCGACGTCTCCATACATATCCAATTTGATAATGTTCGATTTCGACGAAGAGTTGGGCGAGTGGTGTAAAAACAACGACATAGATTATACGAGATACTCAGATGACATGACTTTCTCGGGATCATTCGATGTCCGCACTGTGATCACAAAAGTTAAAAACTTATTAAAACCATTGGGATTGAGATTGAATTATCAAAAAATTCATGTGATAAAACATTCTCAATCACAAAATGTGACCGGTATTACGGTGAACGAAAAAATTCAAATCGCTCGCAAATATAGAAAGAAAATTAGACAAAGCATCTATTACATCGAAAAGTTTGGAATAGAATCGCACCTTAAATATACAAAAGATCGAATGACAGCCGAATACTATTTAGAGTCTCTTCGTGGAAAGATAAATTATGTTCTATCCATAGATAACAGAAACGAAGAATTCAAAAAATATAAAAATAAAGTAAAGAAATGGAGAAATGAATTATGAGAGTACTATTGTTGAGTCACGAAAACGACATAGATGGAGTCAACTGTGTAGTCCTAGCCAAGTTGGCTTTCGAAGAATTGGATTATAAACTTTTCCCATCGGTATCTGTGTTGGAAAAGAATTTTAGACAAATGTTACAAGATGGGACACTCGAATCTTACGATAAAATATTTATTACCGATTTGGCTCTCGAAAATCCGAGTTTAGATATGCTCGCCGAATCTCCTCACCGTAAAAAAGCATCGATTTTAGATCATCATATAAGTTCTATAAAAAGTGGCCTAAACTGCTACGATTTTACTAAAATAGAAGAAAAAAGGCTAGACGGAAAAGGTCAATGCGGAACGGCATTATTTTATGATCATTTGACTAAAAATGGGTTCCTTCCACAATCGCCAATTTTAGATGAATTTGTAGAATTGACTAGGCTAGAGGACACTTGGGAATGGAAATCGGCAGGAACGATCGGATCTTTTGCACACGACATTGCCATTCTATTCAGTTCTATGAGTATAGAGGATTATCTCGATCATATGCTCGCTTCTATAACCACTCATGAAAAATTCGTATTTACTGCCGAAGAACAATCACTAATCTCAGCCAAAAAGAAAGAATTTGAAGATAAATTGCGAGAACTTTGGGACGAGACTGAAATTCTCGAAGACGAATTTGGCAATACATATGGTGCCGTCATGGCCGACTACGAATATCGAAATGAATTAGCAGAGTATATAAGAAAACTAGACGATCAAAAGGGCATTTCTTACATTATAATAATCGACATGGAAAAAGGCGAGTTTGGTCAAAAATCTTATAGATCGATCGTCGAAGGATTCGATGTTAATTCAATAGCTAGTTCACATGGTGGAGGTGGACATAAAGAAGCAGCCGGTGTCAACATAATGGAAGAACAAAAGAGGATGAGTTTGACCTTACAAAGACGTGATAAAATAAATTATCTATGCTCTTGCCATTTTACAAAATAATATCGTGAAAGCGATATTTTTTTTGATAAGTAACTGAAAATAATATGTCCGCAAAATAAAAAAAGACTTTTTAAGCCTTTTTTAAAATTTGATCGTATCTCCATCATTTTGAGGGTTGAATCCCAAAACTTCCGTTCCATAAAATTCACATACTTGTTTTAAGATCAGTTTGATAAGAAGAATCGGTTCCCCTGTGACGCCACTTTCGACATTGAGTATTTTCTTAGTCAACTTTTTTTTCATCTCCGAAGAAAGTCTAGAATCCAAATCTTCCAAAATAGAAAAAGCATAAAAATCGTAATCGGAAAATTTATCTTCGTACTTTTTAGAATACATGTACACGGCAACTGCTTCGTACAAATCTTTAAAACTGTTAGGATTAGTACTTAAATTCAAAAATAGAGAAGAACGATAATTTGTAATAATATCGTGAGCCGCGTCGTAATTTCCAGATGTCAATTCTTCGAAAGATATACTTCCGATTATTCTTTCCATCGCTCTAACACTCACTTCATTTCCCATGGAAGCAAAACTACTGTAAATACTTTGATCGAAAAACATATTCAAATATAGATCGTATTTATCAGGATTAACTCTAGTATCTAGAAAAGACCTAGCAATACTATCGATGTAATCCAATTTAAAAGAATTCATCTCATTCGCTCTACTATTATAAATGATAAAAATGATAAGTACGAGTAGAGTGTCCTCTTCGAAATCTTCAATAGATATAAAATGGGGAGCCAATAAAAGATCGAAATACTCCTTTTCCCAAATGTCGTTTTTATATTCACTGATTTGTTTTTGAGTTGCAGCGAGAACACTTTCGATATAGACATCTCCAGTTTGATGACGACTGATAGCATTCACACAACTTTTCACATATCGAAATAAATCATTACTCTCTAACATGCGGCACCCTCTCCTATATTCAATTTTAGCACGTTCATTTGGTAATGTCTATAAAAACGGACAGTTATATTAATGTACACGCGATCATATATTTAGAAATAGAAAGAGAGGATTTTAATGAAAAAGATTATCAATTACGAAAAAGATATTCTCTTCAAAACGAATATCGGAGAACTCACGAGCATCAGTCTCGAACACGACTTCACAGTCGACGAGGGCATATTAAAAGGTGATTTCTTAATAAACGGAGAATATAAGCCGAACGAACTATCGGTAAACAAAGAGACTTTCGAATATAGACTTCCCTTAGAATATGAGCTAGAATCGACAGTCGATATAGACACGCTTTCTTATGACATCGATGATTTCGAGTATACAGTAAAAGACGATTGTTTGACAGTTTACATCGATTTCAAAGTACGCTATGAGGAGAAAACAGTCGAACCTATCATACCATCCATTTCTGAAAATGAATTGAACGCTACAGAAGAAGTTGAACTTCCGAGATTTGCCGATGAAATGGTTGCAGAAGAAACTGTCGACCAGCCTATCATCGAAGAACCTGTAATCGAAGAAATGATCGAAGAAAGATTAGACGACGAAGACCAAAACACGATAGTAGAATCGTTCGTAGAAAAAGAAGAATACGTCACTTATCATGTTCACATGGTCTCATCGGGAGATACTCTAGAAGCTATCGCCGAAAAATACGGTTGTACAGTCGAACTGATCAAACAATATAACGCCTTCGACGAACTCGAAGAAAAGATGAAACTTCTGATACCTGAAGTTAAAGATGAATAGTCTCGAATTAGTAAGCAAACTTTACAAACCGTATAGAATAACTAAACGAGGTAATGTTTCAATACTAGAGTCGATGGATGGTAAATTTGTTGTAAAACCGAAAGGTAAACAAGATGTCAAAGAATTGTTCAACTATTTGAGTATCAGAAATTTCAATTGCTATCCGAAGATAGTCGATGACTCGCGAGCTGACTGTGATATTTACGAATACGTCGAAGACGCCACCTATCCCAAAGATCAAAAAGCCATCGATATGATAAAGACAGTCGCAGAATTACATTCGAAGACGAGTTACAATCGGGAAGTACGAGAAGACAAGTACAAAGAATTGTACGACATATTGAAAGGAAATCTAGCTTATTATAAAGACAAATATGCTTCGATGGTCGAAGCTATCGAAGAAGAAATCTTCATGAGTCCTTCACATTATCTTTTCATTAGAAACTCCTCAAAACTTATGAACGAGATAGCCTTTTGTGAAGACAAAATAGACGAATGGTATGACATGGTCAAAGAAAAACGCGAAACGCGAGTGAGCATCATTCACAATAATTTGAGTTTAGATCACTATCTAAAAAGTTCGCGAAGTGCCCTCATTAGTTGGGATGCTTCCCGAGTTGACAGTCCAGTTCTAGACTTTTATAACTTCTATGAAAAAGAAGCACTCAATATCGAATTTGCTTCTGTACTTCGTGAATACATGAAAAACATGGATTTGAAAGAAGATGAAAGAGCTCTTTTGCTTCTTCTTCTATGTATGCCCAAAGACATCGACTTTGCCGAAGATGAATTCACATCTTGTTCACAAGTTTCTTCAGCCTACGATTATATATATAGAACCGAATGGCTAGTGAGGCCATACTATTCTATAGATGATGAAGAATAATAAAGTGATCTCGATCAATAAAATAAAGATATTGAACCGCAAAGGAAGAATAAGAACCAAAATAGTTTGAAAAAATATCATACAAGAAAGAATCAACGCTGCCAAGAAGAGAAAGAAACCGTTGAATGGATTGAATGGTGTTGGCGGAGGACAATTGTTATACATATTATCACCTAGAATATCATATGAAAAATATTCAAAAATGCTAAAAAATGAAGAAATTTGCACTTTTTTGCACTTTTTTTCATTTTTTTATGAGAAAAATCACAACTTTCCGGAATAATAATAAGTAGAGGTACTTTTTATGAACGATAAAAACAGCAGTGATTTTAAAAGAATTCAAAACAGAGCCGATATAGTAGAAATAGTTAAAACTTACGTTCCTTTGGAAAGTCATGGAAAAAACTACTTTGGAGTTTGTCCTTTCCATGATGACCACAGTCCTTCTATGAGTGTGAGTCCCGAAAAGCAAATATACAAATGTTTCGTATGTGGAGCGACGGGTAACATCTTCAACTTTGTCGAGAACTTTTTAGGTGTCACTTTTTTAGAGGCCGTGAAAATCGTCGCGGACAAAGTAGGAGAAAATTTTACTATAAAAGAAAACAAAGAAGATACTCGCAATAAAAAGTACTACGACATCATGAACCTAGCGACACTTCTTTATCAAAATAATCTTCGTACACCCGAAGGAGCAGAAGCGAGAGAATACTTGCACAAAAGAGGAATAACGGATGAAATTATCAAGGACTTCTCGATCGGACTCGCGCCACGTCAAGCCGACATGTTGTATAAATTGTTGAGTTCAAAAAATATATCTAAAAAAGACATGGATGATCTCGGGCTCATCGCTGAAGGTGAAAACGGAACATACGATCTATTTAGAAATCGTATCATGTTTCCTTTGAAAAGTCCGACGGGAAAAGTGAACGGCTATTCGGGACGTATATACAACACGACATCGAATAGTAAATACATAAACACGCGAGAAACGGTGATCTTCAAAAAACGCGAAAACTTGTTCAATTATCATCTCGCCGCCCCGGCAGCGAGACAAGAAAAATTCATCGTCATATGTGAAGGACAAATGGACGCCATCAGAATTTACAGTGTCGGCATCAAAAACGTCGTCGCGACGATGGGAACGGCACTCGCCAAAGAACAAGTGGCACTTTTAAAAAAATTGGGCGTGAAAGTGATCGTCGTCATGGATAACGACTCGGCAGGAGAGATGGCGAGCATCAGCATCGGTCAAACGCTCACTAAGGAAGGCATAGATTTAGGAATAGTTCGTTTGACAGGAAAAAAAGATCCGGACGAATACATCATTACTTATGGAGTAGATGCATTTAAGGACAACATAAAGCATCCGATGAGTTATCCCGAATTCATGGAAATAACTTTACGGAAAAATAGAAACTTGGCAAATCCGACCGAACTATCCGCGTATATCAACGACATGATCAACATGATCTCGGACTCGAATGACGATATTTTGATAGAAGTGACGATCAACAAATTGGTCGATGAATTTCATCTCGATAAAGAACTGTTGAAAAGTCGTGTTAAAAACAAAAGCGTAGAAATAACTGTAGACGTTGCACCCAAAATTCAACAAAATTCGACCGAAATCGGGGACAAACAAGCCAAACAATCGAATAAATTCAATCGTGCCTTCAAGACTATGCTATATTATATGATGAACGACACGGACTGTATGCGGTTGTTTTTGCACTATCAGTTAAATTTGCCAAAATGTAAGTATAGACTTGTCTCGAATAATCTGATATACTACTTCGAGTTGAACCGCAGTATCGATTTTGCCGACTATTTGACCTTCTCAGAAGACTACGAAGAAGTGAGTGAAGTCGTCAAAGAAATCATAAGAGACGTTCATGTCGATGAATTTTCGACGAAAGATATGGAGGCGGTCATCAAGATAATGAAGACGATGATAGATAACGAGAAAATAAGAGAACTGAAAGAAGAAATGAAAAACGAATTGGATGTCAATAGAAAAAAGAGACTATTCGAAAATATTATAGAGATTAAAAAAGGATGTGTGGAAAATGGTAGAAATTAAAACATTAGAAGAGAGAATAAACGGATTGTTGGAACTCGGCAAAAAAGCGGGTGTCATAACGTTCGAACAATTAGCTGATGCACTCAAAGGATTGGACATCGATTCGGATTCACTAGACAATTTATACAATGTCTTGATGGAAAATAACATCGCAGTCGTCTCGGGATCGGAAGATGCTAATGTCGACGGTGGAAATCAAAAAGGAGACGACGTCATCATCCTTTCCGATGAAGACATCACAAAAGATATAAATATAAACGACCCCGTTCGCATGTATTTAAAAGAAATTGGACGTATAAGTTTGTTGAACGGAAAAGAAGAGATGGACTTGAGTGTACGCGTCTCCAATGGTGATGAAGATGCCAAGAAAATTTTGGCAGAATCAAACTTGCGTTTAGTTGTATCTATAGCCAAAAGATACGTCGGCCGCGGACTATTGTTTTTAGATCTTATCCAAGAAGGTAACATAGGACTCATGAAAGCCGTCGAAAAATTCGACTACGACAAAGGATTCAAATTCAGTACTTATGCAACGTGGTGGATAAGACAAGCCATCACTAGAGCGCTTGCGGATCAAGCACGAACTATAAGAGTTCCAGTTCACATGGTCGAGACGATCAACAAGATGGCTCGCATCCAAAGACAAATGACTTTGGAACTGAATCGTGAACCGACCGAAGATGAACTAGCCAAAAAGATGGGCATTTCACCTGAAAAAGTTCGTGAAGTCATGAAGATAAGTCAAGATCCGGTCTCATTAGATACACCTATCGGCGAAGAAGAAGATTCGCACTTCGGAGACTTCGTCCCTGATAAGTCGAACCTCTCTCCGGAAGAATATGCGACTAACGAAATATTGAAAGAACAAATAAAAGAAGTACTTAAGACTCTTCAAAAAAGAGAACAGGAAGTTTTGGAATTGCGCTTCGGACTTTTAGACGGCACATGCTACACCCTTGAAGAAGTTGGAAAACGTTTCAATGTAACACGCGAACGTATAAGACAAATAGAGGCTAAAGCTCTACGCAAGCTTCGTCATCCGTCCCGTGCCAAAAAATTGAAAGACTTCTTGGGTGAAGAATGATGACCAAAATTAGCGATAGATTGAAAAGTTTGACCAAGTACATATCACCCGATGACCACGTGATGGACGTTGGCTGTGATCACGCTCTATTGGATATCTACTTAGTCGAGTCGGGTACCATCGACAAAATATATGTAGGAGACGTCAATCCCAATGCTCTTCAAAATGGAAAAGAAAATATCATAAAACACGGTTTGGATACGAAAGTTTTTCCAATTCTCAGTTATGGCATAGAGAAAATTTCCGAAATTGAAGTAGATACTTTGATCATCTCGGGCATGGGTTCAAAAACGATAATCGATATACTTTCGAGCCCAAATCTCGACAAAGTATACAAACTGATTCTCCAATCTAATAACAATTGGGAAGAACTGAGAAGATTTTTAAACGAAAAAGGTTTTAACATATTTCACGAAGAAATTGTCCCTGACGGCAAAAAGACTTACATAAACATAATTGCCGGAAGAGATTATACTATAGATAAATACACCGACAAAGAATTCACATTCGGACCAAAACTCATAAAGGATCCCAATAATTTGCCATATTTTGAAAGTTTGTATGCTTCTTGTGAGGAAATATACTATCGAAGCAAAACCGATACGGCCAAAGAAAAACTTACGATGTTAGAAGAAGTAATCGAGTATTTAAAGAACTTGTAAGAAAGAACTATTTATTATATAATAAAGAACATGAAAGAAGGAATTACGATGAAAAACGTACACACAATAAATATTACAGTCGAAGGCAAAGAATGGACATCCGCTATAGACACCGCTTTTAAAAAGAAAAACGCTCAAGTGACTATAGACGGATTTCGTAAAGGAAAAGCACCTAAAGATGTCTTCATCAAAAATTACGGAAAAGAAACTCTATACGTCGAAACTATAGACGTCGCTCTTCCAAAAGCTTACAAAAAAGTTTTAGAGGACAACAAATTAGTTCCTGCCTGCGAACCTAAAGTGGAAGTTAAAGGAATGGATGACGATCATATCGAATTCGAATTTGTGATCATAACTAAACCAGAAGTAAAGATATCTAAATACAAAGGATTGGGTGTCAAAAAAGAAAAAGCCAAAGTTACTAAGGAAGAAATTGCTCACGAACTCGATCACATGAGAGGTCATTTGGCTGAAATCGTCGTCAAAGAAAAAGGTAAAGTTGAAAAAGGTGACATAGCAGTCATCGACTTCGAAGGATTCGTCGATGGTGTAGCTTTCGAAGGGGGCAAGGGAGAAGACTATTCGTTGGAAATCGGTTCTAACACTTTCATCCCTGGATTCGAAGACGGAGTCGTCGGAATGAAAAAAGGTGAGACAAAAGATGTCAAAGTCAAGTTCCCTGAAGATTACGTTGCAGATTTGAAAGGCAAAGATGCCGTATTCAAAGTTACAGTTAAAGAAATAAAGACTCGTGTTCTTCCTGAAGTAAACGAAGACTTCTTCAAAGATTTAGGATACGATGATATCAAAACTCAAGAAGAATTGGAAAAGAAGATCGAAAGTCACATTTTGGAACACAAAAACGAAGAAATCGAAAACAAATATATCGACGCTCTCATCGACGCTGGTATCAAAAATATGACTGTCGAAATAAATCCTGAAATCATCGACGAAGAAGTTCAAAGAATGATCGAAGATTTGGGCAAGAGACTCGAAATGCAAGGTGTACCACTCGAAAGTTATCTTCAATTCACAGGTATGACTATGGATAAATTCAAGGAGAGTGCTAGACCTGAAGCCGAAAAACACATCAAATCTAGATACTTACTAGACGAAATAGTCGCAAAAGAAAAATTGGACGCAACAAAAGAAGAAATCGATGCACATGCAGCATCTCAAGCTGAAAAATATGGCATCGAAGCAAAAGAGCTCATCGAAATGTACGGTGGGTTGGAAATCGTCAAATACGACCTTCTCATTCACAAAGCGATCAAAATTCTCGAAGGATAAAACGCTTAGGACGCACAAGAAAATCGTGCGTTTTTTAATGATTCGTAAGCTGATGCACAGTAAAATGACAAACTATAGACAAAAAATTTACATTTTTCAGTAAAAAATTCTTTTCAAACTGCACCAAACGTAGTAAAATTAGAGAGCACAAAAAAAGAGAGGAAGAATTATATTATGAAAAAAACTAAAATAGTTTGTTCTATAGGACCATCTAGTTCATCTACTGAAAACTTTCAGAAGATGGTCAAAGCAGGAATGAACGTTGCACGTTGCAACTTCTCCCATGCTACACCTGAAGAGAGAAAGAGAGTTCACGACCTAGTTTTCGAAACTAACGAAGCGCTTGGTACGAACATCGCACTTTTATACGACTTGAAAGGACCAGAATTCAGAAGTGGAATGGCTGAAGAAGGTGGCATAAAATTAGTAGAAGGTGCGACTATCCGTGTCGTCAAAGAAGAAGTCATCGGAAATTCTGAGAGATTCTCAGTCAATCATCCGGAAGCCTTGGACAGTTTATCACCAGGAAACTTCATCCAATTGGAAAATGGCCTCATGAAAATAGAAGTCATTTCTAAAGAAGCAGACGGTGTAACTTGTAAAATTATAAATGGAGGAACACTTCTCAACAAAAAGAGCCTTTTTGTCCCAGGAGTAATCTTGGACATTCCGTTCATCAGTGAACAAGATCGCAAAGACATCATCTATGCCTGTGAACACGATGGAGACTTCTTGGCAATGTCGTTCGTCTCATCGAAAGAGGATGTACTCGCCGCTAAAGAAATCATCGATTCAGTAAACGGCAAAATCAAGATCATCGCCAAAATCGAAAGTAAAGCGGGTGTTGCCAACTTAGACGAAATACTAGACCTCGTCGACGGTATAATGGTCGCAAGAGGCGATTTGGGAGAAGAAGTACCGATGTCTATGTTGCCAGTTTACCAAAAAGAGATGATCAAAAAGGCACGCGAACACGGAAAAATATGTATAGTCGCAACCGAAATGCTCGAAAGCATGAAGCACAATTCTCGTCCGACTAGAGCAGAAGTAACCGATGTTGCCAATGCCGTCTTAGACGGAGCAGACGCTGTCATGTTGAGTGGTGAAACTACTGTCGGAGATTATCCTGTAGAAACAGTCACATACATGGCTTCTATAGCAGAAGATACCGAAAACCATTGTACGAGAGTATTCGATTACAAAGGAAAAATTGGTCGTACGGAATGTATAGCAAAAGGCGCCGTCGATTTGACAAACTATGTCGATATCAAAGCCATCGCATGCGCTAGTATCAGTGGATTCACTGCCAAGTTCATAAGCAACTTCCGTCCTAAGTGTCCGATTATGGCCACAGTAACCGACGACAAAGTCGCTCGTGGATTGGCACTCAACTATGGAATTTACTGTGCCAAAGTTCCCGTACTAAAAGATATGGATGAAATCATCGAAACAGTAACAAAGGAAACTAAAAATTTCTTCAACTTAGAAAAAGAAAACAAAATCGTCGTCACAGGAGGAACTCTATTGAACGAAAAAGGTCGTATAACGAACTTCATGAAAATCGAAGAAATCGACTGATGAATACAAATTTAGCTAGTACGAATCGGCCTATTCATGCCGATTGTCGTAATATTCACGAAACGATTCTCCACTTGTGGAAAATCGTTTTTTCTTTACTTTTGAGATCATTTATTATATAATTTTCCTTAAGAATGAATAGGTGATTGATTTATGGATAAAAATAGAGAAGTGCTGAAACATTGTCCTCATTTCTATACGATAATAAACTTCGAATACTATAGTGACGATCTAATCTCCGAGAAGATGATCGACATCTATGAACGCTTCATATTCGGCACGGATATAACTTCTTCCGAAAATGTTGCCAAAATCGAAAAATTGGATAAAGTACTTTTTAAATACATAAATGACTACTGCTTCAGAGAGCAAGTGAAGACCGACATGATGAGTATCAAAGTTAGAAGAGGAGAAAACGTCCTCGAAACGATCGTCAATGCCATATTGGGATTCTTCGACTCGTACGAACTGTTGTCTACGAGAAAAATAAACATAACTAGGTGGATATAATATGGATGAAGACTTTAAGGATGTAACTGCCAACAGTAAAAAGATGGGAATAATTTTCGTTCTCATAATCGTCGCGATCATGATGGGAGGATACTTCTTCGTCTTTAAACCGATATATTTTTCAGTAAAAACTGTCGAAGTAGAATTGGGTAGTGAAATTCCAACCAAAATCGAAACATACTTGGGATCTTACGGTGGAAAGCTATCCGATTATGAACTGAATTTGGGGAAAATTGACAAAGATACAGTCGGAGAATATACGTACACAATAACCAATAAAAAAATAACTAAAAAAGGAAAAATCGTAGTCGTCGATACAGAAGCACCGACTTTTACTCTTCAGGATATGACTATAGAAGAAGGCGACGAAGATTACTTTTTAGGATCATTTCTCGCCACATGCGAAGATAAATCCAAGCCTTGTCTAGTAAATCTTAAAAATGCCAAAGACGAAAGTAAGTTCAAAACGCCAGGTACTTACACTATCGAAATAGAGGTAAGTGACGTATATGGCAACAAAGAAAGTGGTAAAGTAAATTTGACAGTTGTCGAAAAAGGAAAATACACGGATCCCAAATCATTAGATTTGGAATACGCATCGAATTCGAAAAAAACTGAAACTTTCGACGGCTTAATTTATAAAAAACTCGAGAAAGCTATCGAAGCACAAACCGACCAAGCACGCGACGAGATGAACGCGGTTAGCACCTTGGATTTGGAAAGCTACGTAACCACAAATCATCCCGGATACAAGCTTGTCTCGTCCGAAATAATCGAACTTTACAACAAAAGCAACTATGTAATCGGATACGCTATCGAGTTGAAAATAACTAATGGAAAAGAAAAGATAGTCTACGTCGACAGTACAAAAGTTTTAGAACAACCTATAGAAGACGGGACTGAAGAAGATGACACTGAAAAAGACGAAACGACATAAAACGTCTTTTTTCTTATAACATTTTCCATCAAAATTTTACACATAATTTACTATTCCATTTGACAATATGAATCTTTTAAGTTAAAATGAAATTACAGTTAAGAAAGAGAGAGATGTTTATGAACACACTTATGCTAATGGGCGCAGGAAGCGAAACATTTTGTGCAAACACTCATGAGATACTGGGATTAGTTGGATGGGCTCTTACCATTTTCAAAATAATTATCCCTCTAATAATTATTGCTTTAGGATTGATCGATTTGGGTAGAGCTGCAGTTTCTAGTAAACCTGAAGAAATCAAGAAGAGTGCACAAAGTTTGATGTGGAGACTCATCGGTGGAATCATAATCTTCTTCGTTCCTACTATCATCATGTTAGTATTCGGATTCGTAGGAAGATTCGGCGATGCACAAAATCAAATAGATTGGGATATATGCTACAAATGTATCACTGCTCCATGGGATGGAGTATGTGCTAACGCACAAAGTGAATACTAAGGTTTGACAAAGTACCGATAAAAAAGTATACTGAGCATAGTATACTTTTTATGTGTGCCGTGCATGGTATTTGACTAGGTGGTGAAAGTCCACTATACG
>CAOJEC010000017.1 GCA_948433885.1 uncultured bacterium
GTTTACAGTAAATGATACAAGTAAAGGAAACGGAGCATTGACATATCCAGTAGGACTAATAACCGCGGATGAAATAGTAGCCGCAGGGTCGGGAAAGTATAAAACAACCGATACAAGTTATTATTTATACCGAGGTGAAAGTTATTGGTACTGGTCGCTCTCGCCTTTCTATTTGAGTCCTAATGGCTATGCTAATGTACTCATTGTTAGCACTAGCAGCACCTTGTACAATGCGAATGTCGATAGCACCAATGGTGCCATTGCACCAATCATAAACCTTAATGCAGAGTACGCAAAAACCTTGAGAGGTACAGGAACTATTGACGATCCTTATCAAGTCGCGTGAGCGGAAAGTGATGGAAAAATTCAAAACTAAAGCAAAGAACAAAAAAAGGGAAGCTTTACTCCACTATATGTGAAAATGAAAAACCATATGAAAATGATCGACATGAAATAGACGATCATTCTTTTTATGATAAAATTTAAAAATACCAATATCATTTACAATTTTTCGTATGTCGAGAGTTTTGTAAGAAAAGTGCTCGTTCGAAATATTAAAAGAAATCGATCATCGGGATAATGGCTTTACTATAGTGCTATAGGCTTCTTTTTAATTTGCAAATCGATAATAATTTCACATAAATCTTTAGTTCAATCTTTAAATTTTCATGGTAATAGAAAATCATCTATGATATACTATAAAGGTAGGTGAAATAGAAATGATATATTTAGATTATTCGGCAACAACTCCTGTCAGCAAAGAAGTACTAGACAGTTATATAAAAGTTACAAGAGATTACATTGGAAATCCCAATTCTTTACATTCATTGGGAATGAAATCGAATGAACTAATGAAAAGTGCAACTAAACAAATAAGTGAAGTTTTGGATATAAAGACCGAAGAAATCGTATATACGAGTGGGGCAACTGAAGCGAATAATTTAGCTATCATAGGTTACTGTCTCAAAAACACTCGCCTCGGTAAAAACATAGTCGTTTCCAAGCTCGAGCACCCATCGATATATGGAATATGCGATTATTTGAAAACACAAGGCTTTACCGTTTCCTATGTCGAAAATACTAAGGAAGGACTAATTGACTTTGAAGATTTATCAAAGAAGGTCACTGCCGAAACCATTTTAGTATCTATAGTAGGTGTCAACAGCGAACTAGGAATAAGACAACCACTCAAAACATTGAGACAAATAATAAAAAAACAAAACGAAAATACTGTTTTACATTCCGACTTGACTCAAGCGATCGGAAAAGTTAATGTAAATCTCCATGATGTCGATCTTGCTTCGATATCTGGGCACAAAATATACGGCCCAAAAGGTATAGGAATGCTTTACAAAAGTGAGAAAATACAAATTCAACCGATCATTCATGGTACGGAAGAACTGAGAAGCGGAACTCCATGTTTGCCGCTCATCATCGCTTTTTCGAAAGCATTGAGACTTGCGATCACGAACGAAACAAAAAACGAGTCAGTCGTCAAACTGTTGAATGACAAATTGACCGCGACGATAGCCAAATATCCAAAAATCATGATAAACAAGACGAACTATTCTATACCTCATATATTCAACTTGAGTCTAATGAATATTAAACCCGAAACTTTTATTCATGCTTTAGAAAAAAGAGATATCTATGTCGGCTCCAACACAGCCTGTGCCAAAGGAGAAATTTCATCGACCATCATGGCAATTTATGGCGATGAAAAAAGAGCCAACACTTCACTTCGCATATCGCTTTCTCACTTGACGAGTTTCGATGACTTAAATAAGTTTTTATATTCCTTCGATATAGTGTATAATAAGTTATTAGAACTCGGGTGGGAAAATGAATAAACTTATAATCATCAAATATGGAGAATTGACAACCAAAAAAGGAAATATCAAACTGTTCATAAAAACTCTCAAAAAAAATATCGAAGTTGCTTTGAAAGACTTCGAATACAAGATCGAATACGACAATGGAAGAATGTTCATCTTCGGTGAAGAACTTGAGAAAATGGAGAGTCGGTTAGAAAAAGTCTTCGGCATCCACGAGATCGTCATCGGTTACGAATTCGACTCCATAGATATTGAGGATCTTAAAGAGAATCTAAAAGACTTGATTCAAAATGAAAAGATCACGGCTTTTAAAGTGCGAACTAAGAGAAGTTACAAGGAATATCCTCTTACGAGCATGGAAGTAAGTCGGATATTAGGAGGAGTAGTTTTAAAGACCATTCCTGAATCGATAGTAGACGTTCACGACCCTAAGACATTCGTAGATGTCGAAATAAGAATGAACAAATCTTACATATATTTAGACGGGAAGAGTGGGCTGCACGGTTATCCTTTGGGTGTGCAAGGCAAAGGATTACTCATGCTCTCGGGTGGAATAGATTCTCCAGTCGCTGGCTACTTGGCCATGAAAAGGGGAGTAAGAATCGAAGGCATTTACTTCGAAAGTCCTCCTCATACGAGCGAAGCAGCTAAAGAAAAGGTCAAAACTTTGACTCAAATTTTGTCGCGATATTCGGGTTACATAAAACTTCATGTGATCAATTTTACTGAAATTCAAGAAGCTATATATAAAAATATCCCAAAAGAATATCTCATAACCATAATGCGTCGTATGATGTACCGTATAACTGAGAGAATTGCACATAAAAATAATGCAAAAATCATAGTAAATGGTGAATCGATCGGCCAAGTCGCCAGTCAAACACTCACGAGCATGTCCGTCATCAATGCAGTCACAAATATGCCGGTCATTAGGCCTGTAGCGTGTTTAGACAAATTGGAAATTATCGCTTTAGCAAAAAAAATAGAAACGTACGAAACAAGCATATTGCCGTTTGAAGACTGCTGTACTATATTCGTACCCGAGCACCCTGTAATAAATCCCGATTTGTCTTTGTGTGAAGAATACGAAAAACTCGTCGATTTTGAGACCTTATTAAAAGATGCGATCAAAAACGAAGAAGTTGTGACGATTCGAGAAGACGATAAAAAATTCGAAGATTTACTATAAAATATTTACGAAAAAAATAAGTAAAAACACAATTCGACAAAAAAAGCATATCTTTTATGATAAGCTTTTTTTGGTGATAAACTATATGAGAACTTTTTACATTTTTAAAATCAACGATGTATTCAAAACGATAACTTTGGATAAACCGTACAATCTTTATCTAGCCCTCGACAACATTCATTCGATGGATAAAAAAGAACTCCCATTGGCTGTCAAATTGTACGAAGAAGTATGTGACAAAAATGATGTACGTTCATTGAACTTATCCATTTTCAATCTTCTACGAGATTCGGATGCTTATATGAAATTCAACAATAATCACATCATAAACAATTATTATACCGATGAGTCTTCGAAGTTGACTATTTACAAGACTTATTTGAAACTCAAAACTTCTAAAAATCATCCGACGTTTTTCAATACTTTGAAATGTTTTCCAAATCTTTTTGTCATCGACTTCGAAGGAATAGACTATTTTTGGTTGTCATAAATGGAAATATTTAGTATAATCTTCATATAAAGGAGAGGACAAAATGCTACAAGATATATTGTTGATTTTATTGGGACTGGTGATCGGTTTAGTCATAGGTTTCTTGGTTGCTAGAAAACTTATGAAAAAATATATGACCGAAAATCCACCTATAAACGAAAAAATGATAGAAACACTTATGAGTGGAATGGGGCGAAAACCTAGTCAAAAACAAATTAATCAAATGATGAGAGAAATAAATAGACTAAACAAATAGTCTATTCTATTGAAAGTGAGGACGTTATAAAATGGTATTTGCAGTCGATATAGATGGAGTATTGATAGATCTAAAGGAATTTATCTATGAAGAGGGTAAAAAATTCTTAAAAAAAGAAATCGTAAACCCCGATGGATCAGACGTAGAATCCATATTCGACGTTTCTATCGCAGAACGCCAAAGATTTTGGAAAGCCAAATATTGGGATTACATACGTCATAGTAAGTGTCGTGAAAATGCCAAAGAAACTATCGACAAACTTGCAAGCCTCGGAATAGAAACGATAGTAGTAACTGCTAGAAAATTCAAAGAAGGAAGAGGCTTTGAAAATGAAGAAGAGTTGAAGAAGGCAACCGAAGAAAATCTCAAAGAAAATGGAATTAAATTCAAAAAATTGTACTTCGAACCTCGACCAAAAGTAGATGCAATTTATAAATATTCGATAGACTACTTCATCGACGATGACCCAGTAAATATAATAGCACTTTCTAAATATACGAAAGTACTCATCATGGACACCCCTTACAATAAACACTTGGATCGACCGAATACTGTACGTGTTCACGATTGGAATGAAGTTCTAAACGTATTCGAAAAACTTAAAAAAAAATAGCATACCAAAGAGTATGCCTTTTTATATGAATTCTTTCGAAAGCTCTGCTTTTTCTTTATCACTCAAGAATGAATGCTCGATCGCGACACGATTCATTTCATTGAAATCTTTTATCGTGAAGCTGAAGTATTTATTCAATAAGATGTACTCATCGGTAATCGTCGTCTTATTTATCGTTCTATTATCAGTATTGATGGTGACCATGACTCCAGAATCTATTAACCTCGCAATAGGATGTTCACTATATTTCCCATAAATTCCTGTTGCAATATTGGATGTCAAACATATTTCCAAAGGAACATGCAATTTCTTTAATTTTTCCATCGTCTCAAAAGACTTGATAGCCTTTATTCCGTGGCCAATTCTTCTCGCTCCCAAACTGAGTGCAGAATCGATATCTTTAGCATCTCCCTCACAACCAGCATGAATGACGACAGGAACGCCGACGCTTTCTGCATATACAAACAATTCTTTTAAAGATTTTAAAGAGCAATCCTCAAAATCTCCTGCCATATCGACAGCACATACGCCTTTCTTCAAATACTTTTTAGCTATATCGATAATAGATTTGTTGAGTTCGAATTCATAGTTTCTCTTCATAACCAAAATCAACTTTGTTTTCAAAGTACTCATAGCTAAGCCTTCCAAAGTCGCCTCGACGACATCTTTCAAAGTCAGATCCTTTTCCAAATGAGCCGCCGGATCCAAACGAATTTCCGCATATACGACATTTTCTAACTTCATATCCTTACATAGTTCAGCTGCAGCATCTTTGAGTCTCGCTTTAGTTTGGAGTAGAGAATTTGCATATTTCATTGCACTCTCATGATTCTCCATATCTCCAGCTTTTCCTAGTATCAACATATTCTCGACTTCGTCAACTGATTTTCTAGTCCATTTGGACACTTTTACAGGGTTAAGTGATCCTTCCAAATGACAATGTAAATCGACCTTTTTTAAACTTTCATACTTCTTCATTTTATAATTGCCTCCAATGCCAAAGTTATCATATCGTTCAAGGATGATTCTCTCATTTCAGCAGATAAGTCATCTGAAGGAGAAAATTTACTATCCGTTATTGTCACCATCGCGGCGACATCCATTCCTGTTATCTTTCCTATAAAATATAGACCGAATGCTTCCATCTCAGTCGCGAGAAAGTCGGAATATCCGAGCTTCTTTAAAGTCGAATCCACATTGCCAGCATAAACATCGAAAACATCGCTTGTCAAAATGGAACCGAAATGAACATTTTCTCGTCCTTCGGCTACACTTTTTATATCGTCTAACAAAGATTTACTCGCATATTGAGTATCCGATTCGTCATCACTGTAAGCTGCCGCATAAGTACTGACACTTTTAGCATTTTCTGCGACGACGACATCTCTAACTTTTATGTTTTCGTTCATCGCGCCGGCACTTCCTATTCTTATTATTTTTTTAACCCCATAAAACTTTGCCAATTCGTAAGAATAAATGCCCATAGAAGGAATCCCCATCCCCGAACCGATGACCGTTATTCTTTTTCCTTTATAATAGCCAGTGAATCCTAGCATATTTCGAACTTCGTTGACGAGAACAGCATCTTCTAAAAATTTTTCGGCGATGTACTTAGCACGAAGTGGATCTCCTGGCATGAGAACCAATTCGCTTATATTACTTTTATCCGTCACTATATGTATAGGCTCCATTTAATCACATCCTTATCATAGCAATTATAACATAAAAAGACTAGATAGTACTAGTCTAATTTGGATGTGTCGACGAAGTTCTTGACATATTCTCTATAAGCATCATATTCACAAGACGACTCATCGATAACGTATTCCAATTCTAATTTATCATAAAGAATTTGCAAAATATAATCGGTAAAATGAGGATTCCTTATCAAAATAGGTCCAAAAAACATCATTCCGAAAAAATTATTTACCCTAACGCTGTCCATAGAATCGAATAGGGACGAAGATGGCTTAGTCATCAATTTCGAAGAACAATTCTTAAAACCGATGATGTGATGACCTTTTTCACCTAATTGTTCAAATTCGCGAAGAATCTCGCCGACTATGCGCGTCTCACTCTCCACCGAACTGTAATCAAAAATACCCAAAAATTCGATCACTTTTCCATTTCTCAATTGTTTCTTCTTACCGAAAATTTCCATCGAATTTCCAGTAACCAAGAATATTTTATCATCATCGATTGCCTCGCGTATGTCCTCCTTGTATTTACTCAAATCTCCCAAGACGAGCATTTCGTTTTGTTCTGAGCCCGATCCTAAATAATAAAAATCGTACTTTTTAAAATCTTTTTTATCTTCCAAAGATAGTCTATCTATTTCGACTTTCGTTCCTTGGCGATCGATGAACCTTTCGAGAGCCTTTATATTTCCGTTTTCTCCGTATAGATTCATCAAATCGTAATATAAATGAGCGATTCGTATTTTTTTCATTTCGTTACCCCCTCGATTTGTTTCTTGATGATTGCTGTCATATCGAAACACACCATAGTGTATATGTCCCCTGAACTCATAGACTGAACATCGGATATCAAATTGCCTAAATCATTTACCAAGAAGATCGTTTCTTCATCTATACCAGCATATCTGAGGCGAGCCGCCACATCGTATCTAAATCTTCCTATACAAAATATTTTTTCGATATGTTCGTCGACTAAGCCTTCGAAAGGAACATCCCACAGCCAAGAAAGATCGTTGTACTTGTAGCGGCGAGATACATTTTCGAATCCCATGATGACGACCTTTTTGCCAGGTTGCATCTTTATATATTCGATAGATTGCAAGTAAGATAGGGCATTTTCGTTTTTCGATTCCAACATTTCGACTTTCCTTTGATCAACAAAATATTTCTTGCCGCGTTTTGAATCCATCTCATTTTCGTTTATTTCCCGTACGATTCCATCTTCATCGATATTTATAAGATCGCATATCGTATAAGCCAACAAAGTGTAATAAACTGCAAAGTAAACGGACTTATTCAATTTCAATGTACGATCATCGAGTTCGAAAGTGCCTTTTTCAAAATCGACATTTTTTGCTTCGAAATCCAATTTACCTCTCCCGAAAGAACATCTAGGACAAGAAAATTTTCCCAAATGACCATAATGGTAAAAATCGTAAACGAGCTTCGTATGGCAACTAGGACAATAGGCTGCGTCAACTGGATAGTCTAGAATTTTTTTGCTAGCCAAAGAAGTTTCATCTATACCATAGGTTGTAATAGAACCCGAATGAACGAATTTACCCTTAGCCAATAAAGGATCGTCGACATTCAAAATGAGATGCATACTGTCGTCGATACTTTCGAATATCTTACCGAAGATGACGTCCGGATGAATGTTTCTAGAAGGTTGGTCTCTCGTTATGTTTGTAATCGCCATGTGAGTGATGATTCCTGGTCGGAAAGTACCTGTGATGAATCTTTCATCCATTTCTAATAAAACCACGTCGGCGGAGACTTTGTGTGAGAAAGCTCTTGTATTGTTCAATAATAAAGTGATTATTGCCGAGCGAACATTACTTCCGTTTTTATTCCAAACGACCTTTTTGCCATTTCCTTCTAATATATGTGCGACCATCGAAACAGTAGAACCTTTACCAGATGAGCCGGTGACCGCGACGACATATAGAGGATACTTTAGCCGGTCCAAGACGTTCTTTTGTATTTTTGCAATACAACGCCCCGGTAGAACACTGCCTTCCTTATGAAATATTGGCCCCAACACTTTACAAATGACCGTAATTAACTTACATAACAATATAGATATTGTCGTTCTCATACTTGTATCACCTTACACAATTATATCATTTCGTACCACAAATTACTAGAAAAATGAGAAAAATTCGATTTCTCCGGTATAATAATAAGTGAGGGATAGTATTTGAACAATAAACATTTGACAAACAAATACGCGTAGTTTACAATTTAATTCATAGGAGGTAAAACGTGAAAAAAGAAACACAAACAAACAATAAAGATAAAGCTTTAGAAGAAGTAATGGCTCAAATTGAAAAGCAATTTGGAAAGGGAGCTATAATGAAACTCGGAAGCGAAGAACATATCCAAGTAGAGGCGACTCCATCGGGCTCATTGAATCTCGACATTGCCTTGGGAGTAGGTGGTTACCCAAAAGGAAGAATCATCGAAATTTTTGGACCAGAATCGAGTGGTAAAACGACATTTGCTTTAGAGGCCATAGCCGAATGTCAAAGAGCCGGAGGAAGAGCGGCTTTCATCGATGCTGAACATGCACTCGACCCGATTTATAGTAAAAATTTAGGTGTCAACATCGATGAATTATTGTTAAGCCAACCTGATACGGGTGAACAAGCCTTGGAAATAGTCGATGCCTTAGTAAAAAGTGAAGCAGTCAACTTGATCGTCATCGATTCGGTGGCCGCTTTGGTACCTCAAGCCGAAATAGAAGGTGAGATGGGTGACTCTCATGTCGGATTACAAGCGAGACTCATGAGTCAAGCCTTACGAAAACTTTCGGGAAATATAAATAAAACGAACACGACAGCTATATTCATCAACCAACTTAGAGAAAAAGTCGGTATCATGTTCGGAAATCCTGAGACTACCCCGGGTGGAAGAGCACTTAAGTTCTATTCTTCGGTTCGTTTGGATATTAGAAGAGGAGAACAAATAAAAAATGGCGACCAAGTCATCGGTAACAAGACGAACGTCAAAGTCGTCAAAAATAAGGTCGCACCACCTTTCAAGAGCATTCAAGTAGATATCATGTATGGACAAGGTGTCTCGCGCGAAGGAGAACTTTTGGATATCGGTTCGGACATCGGCTTCGTCGACAAAAGTGGTGCATGGTATGCCTATAATGGAGAAAAAATCGGTCAAGGCAAGGAAAATGCCAAAATATTCTTGAAGGAGAACCCTACAATTGCCGAAGAAATAGAAGAAAAAGTACGTGCCCACTACGGTATTTCTAAGAAAACTACAAAGTCTGAAAAATGAGCCTTCGGGCTTTTTTTATTTGAGAATGTCTGACAATTTGACATAATATCGAACCTATGATAGAATAACGCGAAAAAAGGGGATGGTTAACTATGCAAAAATTTCAAGAAGATATTGCCTTTGACATGTATAGAAACTATGGAATTGCCGAGTGGAACGAAAAGTGTGACTTATTGACTAGAGAAGATCATATTCAATTATTGAAAGACATCGAAAACGGTATGGATAGTGGCATTATAGAAAAAATGCGCCTTCCTTTTCCAAAATTTGTAGAGGCATACTTTAAAAATTGTCCGACGTTCGATACATACTTTTCGGATCCTACCGCAGCTTACAAATTGTATCTGCTCAGTTCGAAAGGTCGAAAATTTTTTGCGGAAAAGATGAGATATCCAATATTGTCTGATAGTGCTATAGCTAATTTATTAGACATAATAAATATTAAAGATTGCAAACATCAAATATCTTACATTCTATATTCTAAATTTGAAGATTTAAATATCTCCACTAGTGTTGCCGAAGTAAGCAAAACTCAAATGAGAAAATACGCTTATTTGACTCAATATATCGACTTAGAAGAATCTATTCGTTTGGGTTTATCGATAAGTAAAGGTCTCGACATCGAAGATGAAACGACATCAAAAACTTCTTTGAAGGTACATTACGTTTTCGATTTAGAAGGTAAATTGAATATGCTAAATCCTGTTTATCGTATAATAGTCGTTTTATACTTGGGTTTATACGGTCATCATATGCATAATGCAAAAGAGATTGCAGAAAAGTTGAGTATCAATAAAGACACTATTAAACGTGCCATTATTACCATCTTTCCATTCATCTCGCAGTCTCTATATCTCTTCGAAAAATCTATAGGCTTTTCTTTAGAAAAACAAGATTCTTATTGTAAATTCTTTTATAAAAACAAAAAATTTAGAACGATCGATATGACATTGGAAAGACAATATTATTATGCATCATTGAGCGATGATATCAAACTACTTTTATCGTCGTATCCCGAGACATTAGTAAACATTTACTTGAGTTCAAAAGCTCAATATTCTAACTCTAGTATTTTGGCTCAATACTCATCATTGACACCATCAAAACTAAATGCGGTATTAGAAGATTTCCAACATAAAGGTTTATAAAATTAAAAGGGGTGATTTAATATGACAAACGAAGAAGAAAATACGAGAAGTTTATACCTTCTATATGGAATAACCGAATGGTCTGCCAAATGTAACATTTTGACAAACGAAGAACAATTGCAAGTTTTGAACGATTTAAGAAATGGAACGAACTCTCGTTTGGTAGAACTCGTAAAAATGCCATTTCCATCTTTTGCGACCGAATATTTTAAAGATTTTTCTCAAGCACAAATGTATTTTAAAGATCCGACTTTTGCTTTTAAGATATATTTTCTCACTGAGAATCAACTTCGAATTTTTTCCGAATATATGAGAACTGTCAATGAGATAGAAAAATCGGACGAAAAAAAAGATGAATTTAATAATTCACATGAATTAAATATCACACTCGACGAACTCATGATGATGAATTTTGAAAGCATTGTGAATGATACGAGTTCGGTCAAACGCAGAAGAACTAGTAAAATAAAATTTTTACAGCTTATGAGTTATATAGATATCGATATCGCAAAGTCGATGAATTTATCATGTGCAAGACTATTCGAAATAACAGGTGAGACGAGATTGGATTTAGAAGCAAACTTGAATCTTTTGAACCCTACTGCTAAAATAATGCTCATTTTGTATATAGGTTTATATGGATTTAAATCACACAATATGGAAGAAATTTCGAATATCTTTTTTGGTAGAAACACAAACTTAACAGGTCAACTGATAAACTTTCTTATCCCAAGAATAACCAAGAGTACTAAAGAATTCTCACATTCTATAGGGTATAGGGGTGCAGCTCATCCCGAAAATATGTTCGAATATTCAGTGCCCGCTTTTAAAAAATTGAATATCGCTATAGAAGTACCAGTACTGTATAATGGTGTGAATGAATATACTAAAGCAATACTAGATAAAATGACTTCAAACTATAAAAAAACATATTTGGTCGCCAAATATATGTATAAAACACCTGAGTCTCTAGCGCGCAATATGAATTTATCTATCGCGGCCGCTAAAGAAAAAATATCGCGTATAAATAATATATAAAGAGAACCTTTAATCGTAAAGGCTCTTTTTCTAGGGGTTGTAAAATAATTCATAAGATTATATAATTAAACGAGAAAAGAAAAGGAAGTGACCCTCATGGGAAGAGCATTCGAAGTTAGAAAAGCGAGTATACAAAAAAATGGAGCCGCAAGAGGTAAAGTATATACTACTTTTGCCAAAGAAATATTTTTAGCATGCAAAAGAGGTGTACCCGAGATCGAAGCCAATGTCGAACTTAAACGCATAGTAAATCGTGCAAAAAAGCAACAGGTACCTAACGATATAATCGAAAGAGCGATCGCCAAAGCAAAGGGAGCAGGTCAAGAAGATTACAAAGAAGTAGTCTACGAAGGATTCGGACCAGGTGCTTCCACATTGATCATCAAAACTTTGACAGACAATGTAAATAGAACAGTAGGGGAAGTTAGAGCAGCTTTCAACAAAGTACATAAAAGTCTAGGTGTCACCAACAGTGTAACTTATAACTACGATCATCTTTCGATCGTCGGAGTAAAAAGCGATATGGAAAGTGAATTGTTCGAAGCGCTTTTAGACGCCGGAATTGAAATTCATGACTTGGAAAACGAAGATGGGTTACTCGTCGTCACAGCCGATGGCAAGGACGCTTCTCGCGTGAAAGATGTCATCGAAACTCTCATCCCGAATGCCGATTTGGAACTAGACGAAATCGGTATGTATCCGAAAGAAAAGATAACTTTAGAGGGTGAAGATTTGGAAACATTTAACAAACTTTATAAAATGTTGGACGACATCGACGATGTTTCCGAAATTTATACGAACGTCACGATGGATTGAAGAGTCAATCCTTCTTATTTTTTGAACGAGCGAAAGGAATTACATTTATGAACCGTATAGATGGATATTTGGATATACTACCAGCACTTGGAATAGAGTTGGAAACAAAATTGGATGGTACTGACAACGCAGCTTATGCTGCTTCAGTCGAAATCGAAAGAAAACTGAAAACCAACAAAAATGTCAAATTTATCTCGAACCAATTGGGCCTAAAAATAGTATTTTCGTTTCTTTATGAAGGCGAAATATACTATTTCAAGTACGATAGCTTAGCCTTGCCAGAAAACGAACTCGTCGCATATGAAATGGCTACTAGATTGGAACTTTCATGTGTCGAATACGACCTCGCAAGTTTAGGACCATACAAAGGAGTAATTTCCAAAAATTTTAAAAAAGAAGAAGCGACATATTTGACAGGTTTGGATCTTATGAAAGATACATATCCTAAAGAACTTCCCGAGGCTTATGCCGAATATATCGAGGACGGTGAAAATTACGAGGAATTAGAAAAATCCGTATTTTTAAAAGAATATGCAACTAAGCAAACTCTAGAGGACATTTGGAATGCTTTAGAAAGCAAATATAAGGATAGATCTGACATAGAAAATATAACCAAAAATGTCATGCGAGAAATTGTGAAAAGATGGATATTTTACATTCTCATAGGGAACAGTGATTGTAATATTTCAAACTTGATGTTCGAAGAAACACCAAACGACGTAGCCATGGCTCCTATCTTCGAAAATGCGAGAAGTTTTAATAAAGGACTTTTGACATCGCTCGGTATCGAGTCATCGGACAAAAAGTTTTTCGATCCTAAGAATTTCTCTACATTTTACAATTTACAACGTTTTTTATCTATCGGCAGCGAAGAATTCATCAAAGAGTTTATAGAGTCCCTTTGGATATTGAAGCCTGAAAATTTGGAATACGTCTTTCGTATGATCCGTTCTAAAATCGGTCGCAATCTCGATCCTTTACTTATCCGCTATTACAAAGAATTTTGCCAAGAGAGATTGCAAGAGATGAAGGAATTTCTGAAAATCGATAGTCTTCCTAATACAAAATTGATTTCCTTAGAAGAGCTAAAAGGTTTACATAACAAAACTAATAATAAGTGCTCTGAGATAGCTACAACCGTCATAACTCCCAATAATACTGTTCATGGAAAATTGATAGATTTGTCATTGGATTCACACGATCAAATCTTCGACGATATTGCACAAAAACTGTTTAAATCTTCTGCCGAAAAGGAACGCGATTATTGGATTCAAACGAGATACATAATTCATAATAAAAATAGACGGTATGCACTTATAAAGATGCCACAGTTCATCACACCTTCACAATTTGAACGGCTCACTTCGCTTATTGAAGAATTGAAATCATCAGGTTTCAACATAAAATCTCTCATTTCCGAGTTCGATCCGATAAAAGGAGAAGCAATGCCTCACGACCGAGCGGTAGATTTGGATGATGAAGATTTACTCGATTATTTGCGTTCTCATATGGAACATGTCGTCGATTACGAATGGTCTTTCACAGAAGAAGTTACACTCAGCTTAGAGGAGGACATTTCCAAAAAAATATAGATAGGTGGAATACAAATGACTAGTTACAACGATTTGGAAACATATTTGGGATTGAATTTGCCACCTGAAGACATCGTGAATGACGATGATTTCACGGGGTACTGTCACAAAATAGTCACCGAACTCGAGCGATGTCAAAAAGCGACTATCGTCTCATACGATCCAAAAAACTTTCGTACTTTGGTCTTTAAATTTCGAATAGGTGATGAACAATATTATTTTAAGTATACTCACGACGCATTCGTGGATGGCATCTTTCTTGCGGACGAATTGCTTCGGCAATTTTCACTGCCGACGAGTGACCATTGGCTAGCACATTTGGGACCACTAACGGGGACTATTGCAAAAGATTACACGGCTTCGACTTCTAAACACATCTCTTTATTAGAGATGATGAGGACAGTGTATCCCGAATGTGATACAAAAACGCTTTCAAAAAAGAACAATTTAGAAGATATATACGAAGTTTTAAAAATCTATTTTCAAAATACAGTAGGGCGTGAAACCACAGTTCAAAAATTGATGAGTTCGATATTCGATGTTTTCATTTTCGATCTTTTGACATCTAATTCCCATCGCGATTTGGATGATTTAGAAATATTGGAATATCCAAACGGGATTACCGAACTAGCTCCCATTCATTCCTGTGAACACATTTTTCCTGCAATAACAAAAGAAATTCGTTCATCTATCGGTGTAAAATCCGAAAGAGAAACTTTGGTACAAATAATAGAAAATTTGAACTCTTTGAATAGAGAAGATTTGTTAAACGGATTGCTAGAAAAATTAAACCTCTTAGAAGACGTATCATTAGAAATGGATTTTAAAAAGATTTTTAGAAACACAGATTATTCCATTTCTAAAAATGTGCGTAATATGTACTATGATAAATGTAGATTTTACCTCGGTATTTTGATGAAGACCCTCGGTATAGATGCCGTCCCTTTAATGAAGTTTGTAGCTTTCGAGACGATTTTGAATTTGAAAAACGAAAGAAAATGCGATGGTGGGGAAATCGGAATTACCATTATTTCCCCTGAGGAGACATTTCATGCAGTTACACTTAAAAAGATATATCTACTTCATGAATCGTTATTCCAAGAAGCTTTTGAAAAACTTTATGAAAATGATGAAAGTGAAGCACGTTACTTTTGTATTTTGATTCATCACATTATTTATGATGAGCTAAATAGAAAAATTACAATAGAAGTTCCGCGACATATAACACCCTATCAATACGAAGTTTTAAAAAGATTTTTGTCGTCTTTTATGGCATTAGATTACGAAATAATTTCGGCATTCACTCAATTCGATCCATTGACAGGAAACACAGTAAATGAACCCTTCATCGATTACGAAAACTTAGAAATATTGAAAAAAATCGAGGAAGAAAACCGCATATCAGAATTTACAGTATCATTCAAAAGAAAAGAAAAAGGAGTATTTAAAAGATATAAAATGGACAATAAAATTTTTGAGCCGATAGAATTAGAAACGGCCTTGCTTTTGACAAATGAACATAACCTAAAAAAAGGTGTCATCGTCGTCGGTATAATCACACCTCGGCAAGCCATCTTCGTACAACCCGCATCTTGCGAAATAGATCATCATCAATATTTGACGGATGCCATTAACCTGGAAATATTCGAGCCACCCGCACCGAATCCTGAGCAAAATTGCATAGAAATCAGATATTCGATAAGATCTTGTGAAGATAAAGATTGCCTTATTTTAATACCGAGTAAAATCACGCCGAGTGAATTCGATCGATTAAAAGATGTATTGGACGCAACTTTGAGTCACGGCTTTCTAGCTACTGCTTTGTTCACGAAGTGCGACCCTACAAAGATAAATCGCGAAGACCCTAAATACAGGTCTGAAATAGAAGGAAATAGTATAATATCGTACATATTGAATCAAAACATGATAGAAGAATATCAACTCCCTTATGAAGAGAAAATGTTAGACACTTCACATCAAAAAGACAAACATTTCTGATTTGAAGTGTTTTTTCTTTGACTTGATTTATGAGTAAAAATAAATTATAATTGAATTGTAAATACTTATGTGTTTACGAATGGAAAGTGAAGGAAAAATATGGAAATTACTACTACGACCATATTGTTTCTTATCATTGGATTGATTATCGGATGTGGCATAGCCATAGCAATAGTTTTAGCGACAGGCTTAGGTGTCGGTAAGAAAGCTGAAGCGATCATCGAGGCTGCAAAAAAAGAAGCCGATAAGCATAAAAGAGACACACTCTTGGAACTTAAAGAAGAGTCTCATAAATTAAAGTTAGAGACAGATAAGGAAGTAAAAGAACGCAAAAGCGAACTTTTGAATACTGAAAATCGTCTATTAGAAAGAGAAAAGTCGTTAGACAAGAGAGAAGAGTTACTCCAAAATCGAGATAATGCTCTAGAAGAAAAAAATAATAACTTAACTTTAATGCAAGGCAAAATCCAAGAAAAAGAAGCAAAGATGGATGAGCTATTGAAAAGTGAAATAGAAAAATTGGAAAGTATCTCTAAATTTTCGAAAGAGAAGGCTCGCGATTTGATCATCGAACGTGTCGAGAACGACATGACTAAAGAAATTTCTGAAATGATCAAAGAAAGAGAACAAGAAGCAAAGTTGGAAGCCGACGCACGTGCTAAAAACTTGCTCGTCGAGTCGATGCAAAAATATTCGAGCGATGTAGCTACTGAACAAACCGTTTCGACTATCACATTGCCATCTGACGAAATGAAAGGACGCTTGATCGGGCGCGAAGGAAGAAATATTCGCACCATCGAATCGGTGACGGGTGTCGATCTCATCATCGACGATACTCCCGAACTCATCGTCATCTCTTCGTTCGATCCGTATAGAAGAGAAATCGCCCGCGTGACTATCGAGACTTTGATAAAGGACGGTCGAATTCACCCGGCCCGCATCGAAGAAGTGTACGACAAAGTTTGTAAAGACATGAAGTCGCGCATATTGGAACTCGGAAACAAAGCAATTCAGGAATTAGGACTTACCAAAATCGATCCCGAATTGGTCTCGTTGATCGGTAGATTGCATTTTAGAACGAGTTATGGTCAAAACGCTTTACAACATTCTATGGAAGTTGCCAAATTGACAGGACTCATGGCTAGCGAACTAGGAGAAAACGTGAACATTGCCAAAAGAGCAGGGCTATTACACGACATAGGAAAATCTATCGATTTCGAAGTCGAAGGCAGTCACGTCGAAATAGGGGCAAACATAGCTAAAAAATACCATGAAAATGCTGTCGTATTGAATGCGATAATGTCCCATCATGGAGACGCCGATCCGACTAGCATAATAAGTTGGTTAGTTCAAATTGCCGACACATTGAGTGCGGCGAGACCGGGTGCACGTAATGATTCGTTCGACAATTACATTCAAAGATTAGAAAATCTAGAAAAAATTGGCGCGGAGATGGAAGGTGTCGAAAAATCGTATGCTTTACAAGCAGGCCGCGAACTTCGTGTGATGGTAAAACCTGACGAAGTCGACGATTTGACTAGTTTCAAAATTGCTCGCGACATAAAAGAGAAGATCGAAGCAGAACTTCAATATCCTGGTACCATCAAGGTGACAGTCATTCGTGAGACGCGTGCTCAAGAAGAAGCAAAATGAGAATGCTCAAAAGGCATTCTTTTTTGATGTCCGTTATTGCACAAGAAAAATAAAGAAAACGATTTTACATTCTTTTGATATTGTCTTTTTTGAACAATTAATATAAAATGGATATAAGAGGTGAGAAGATGGAAACGAAGACAATTTTGCCGGCAGATACTTACACGATAATCAATAGAACTATACTCACCGAATACGAAAGAAAAACTATAATATCGCTTTATTCTCCCATCATCGGTTCCAATGCTGTAAGTCTATATTTTGCACTTTGGCAAGACTTGGAAAGAGGCTCTAGTGAAGATGAACCTTTCAATCATCATCATCTTATGAGCACTTTAAAATTAGGTCTCGAGCCGATCACGACCGCCCGTCGCGCCTTGGAAGCGATCGGGCTTATGAGGACGTATTACAAAGCCGGAGATTTGGGAAGTTATTATTATGAGATATTCAGTCCACTCGAACCTTACGAATTTTTCAATCATCCCATCTTCAGTGTCGTTCTATATAACAACATAGGAAGTACCGAATATGCACGCCTCCAAAAATATTACAAAAGACAAGGCACTATACCGAAAGATTACGAAGAAATAACGGCTTCTCTCGATGTCAGTTTCAAATCCGTAAGTGCCGTATCGGTTCCTGTACAAAGTGACTTAGAAGCGACGACGAGTAGAGAAGCGACTATCGACGACAATTACATCGATTTTGCTTTGCTCATCAGTTCTTTGCCAAAAGATTTAGTTAGTGAAAAGACGTTCAACAAACGAACTAGAGCTCTCATCAATTCGCTCGGATTCGTCTACAATATCGATACCCTCAAAATGGTCGAGCTTTTGAGAAAAGTCTTGAACGAAAACGGTGTCATCGACAAAGACAATCTTCGACTAAATGCCAGAAAGTACTATCAATACAACAACGCAGGTTCGTTGCCGACATTGATTTATAGATGTCAACCCGAACACTTAAAATCTCCAGAAGGCGACATGTCGAATAGAGGAAAGATGCTTTACATATTCGAAAATACTACTCCATACGACTTTTTGAGAAGTAAATATCACGGCACTGAACCGACACCACACGATTTGAAACTCCTAGAATACTTAGCTGCTGACTTACAACTCAATGCAAGTGTGATAAATGTACTTATCGATTATGTCCTACGCATCAGTGACAACAAACTCACTAAATCTTTTGTAGAGACGATCGCTGGACAATGGGTTCGTCTCAAAATAGAGACAGCCGACGAAGCCATGAAGGCTGCCGAAAAGGAACATAAGAAAAACAAGACAAAAGTCACGTCGGTCAAAGAAAAGAAAAAAACGAGCGAACCCGAGACACCAATTTGGTTCAATAAGACGACCGATGCCGAAGAAATAAATGAGTCCGATCTCAAAGAACTCGAATCGATGTTGAAGGAGTTTAGATGATTATGAACAATCAAAAATACGATAGAAGCCGCCTTATCGAAAATTATCGTGAAGCTTTGAATGATCCCGCGTTCAAATACGTGACGACTCTCATCGATGTCGACGAAGAGCACCTCATGCGTCACACTAGTAAACTGAAAGTCGCGGCCGAGGAATTAAAAAATTGCAAAAATTGTAAAAGCCTTCATGCCTGTCAAAATAGGGTGCGAGGATTCGTCTATTATCCCAAAAAAAATGGAGAACGCCTAGGATTTCACTATGTGGCTTGCCGTCACCAAAAAAACGCTCTCGATATGCAAGAGCATTCTTGTGATTATTACGAAATGCCTGGATCTCTTCGTTCGATAAGTATGGCTGACATTTTGCTCGACGACAAAGATAGGGTAGGAATCATCAAATGGTTAAAAAATTTTTATGATACGTTCAAAGATGACCCTCATCAAAAGGGACTCTATCTTCACGGCTCTTTCGGTTCAGGCAAAACCTTTCTAATATGTGCGATGCTCAATGAACTCGCCAAAAAAGGCGTCGATATATGTGTAGTCTACTATCCTAAATTGTTACGTAGTCTCAAAGATTCTTTCGATAAAGATTTCTCATCTCGTATAGAGAAATTGGAAAGAGTGAGCATCCTCTTTCTCGATGACATCGGTGCAGAATCGGTCACTCCTTGGAGTAGAGACGAAATCTTGGGAACGATTTTACAATACAGGATGGACGCTTCTCTTCCTACATTCTTCACGTCGAACCTGACGATCGAAGAATTGGAAATGAATTTGAGTTCTACTAAAAATGGAGTCGAATTAGTCAAAGCCCGACGCATCATCGAACGCATAAAAGAATTGTCCGACGATGCCACATTAAAAAGTAAAAGTAGAAGAGGAAGAAAAAGAAATGAAGAGATATAATATAGAAGAAATAGGATTTTCGTCGTTCATGAAATTGGCAATACTCATAGGATTCGATGCAGGGCTTGTATTTGCCGTTCTTGCATTCATCGGTTCAATATTCGGTGGAGATGTAAGTGTCACGGTGGGATCGAACGTTTATTCGGGCGTAGCCGCGGGACTTTTAGGGTTCATCGTATCTCCTTTGAGTTGCGCTTTGCTAGTCACAGTACTCGGACTATTGGCTTTTTTGCCTTTCAAATATTCACTCAAAATAAAGAAAAAAATAGGGTTGAATCTTCGTATTAAAGGAGAATGAATAAAATGTTCAAAAAGACCCTCAAAAGTCTAATAAAAAAACTTCAAAAAGTCGACCATAGAATATGGATCATCGGTGCCTTAGTGCTTACAATTGTCATAGGAGTGACGATAATCTTTTTAAACTCGGGATACAAAAATCCTCTTCACGCGGCAATTTATGACCCAAAGAAACCCATACCGGTCGAAGAAAATGGTGTGTTCGGGTATGTCGACTTTGAAGGTGAGATGTTGATCGAACCACAATACGAGACTGCCGATCCTTTTTATGGTGATTTTGCTTTAGTAAAAACAAACGATGAAACCAGCAAATTCAAAATCATAGATCGAACAGGGGCAGTAGTCAAAGAATCGACCACAGCTAAAAAGCCTAAATACTACAAAGACTATGGCGTGTGGCTCATCGACAACATTCTCTACGACTACGAAATGAATGTGCTTTTTGAAGGAAACAATCATCTCGACTATGTCGGGCAAGGATATTTCACTTATTTCAAAAACGACGAAGAACAATCCGGATTGATAAATCATGAAGGAAAGAAAATTTTCGCTTGGAACTCGAACTACATCTCGGTAACACTCTCACCATTAGTATACGACGAATTGGACGAATATGCTGCGATAAGCGATTTCGAAGAACAAGAAAAAATTATTTCTTTGAAAAACGGAAAAGAAATCTATACATTGGATGATCCCAAAAATAAATATTTGGAAACGGAATCCGACAATGTTTTTAGAATAATAGACCGCCAAAATAGTTACAAGACGATCGAATGGCTATACATAGAAAATGATCGAATCGTTTACTCGACGAACGAAGAACTTTACGATCTTTCACTCATCGATTACAAAAATAAAATACTGCGTATCGATTATGGGGTGAACTACGAATCACTAGGAAAGACGGACCGCTATGTCTACTACGACACATCGAAAAAAGTTTACACGGAGTCTTTAGAAGGCGTCGATGAATTTACTAATCGCTTCGATCACATGGAAAAAACCTACGGTTATAAAACGTATACTTGCAATGGACTATATGGATTGTTGAGTAAAGACAAAGTCATCGTCGATTGTAAAAACGACGACATAACATTTCCTACGAAAAGTTTGTACGAATACTTGAGTCAATATCATAAAAGAAAATACGCCATCATAACCGACGACACCAAAATAGCTTTATACGATTTGACACATAAAAAAGAAACGGCAGTTTATGACCTCGCAGCTATCGAAAAAACCGAAGAAAGTTCGTTTTTGTACATCGTCGAATTCGAAAGTGATGGATTTACTAAAAGTAAAAAGACCATCTTCAACTTGATCACCGGTCGTCAAAAGACTTTTTCGAAAGATGAAGATATCGAAATATTCGATCACTATATGACCGTGAGAAGTGAAGGAAAGACTGTCTACTATGATGTCAATTTCGAAGTTCTTTACGAAACCAATATCGAGTAAACATAATAAAAATAGTACCATTTACTCGGAAAAAGCGACCGTTTTCTCAATTTACATTTCTCGACAATTTTGATATAATTACAATCGATAGGTGTGGTTTAAATGAAATTACCGAATTTACAAGAAGCAAAAATTCGCAATAGTCGCGAAGTACAATATATAGATGCCCAAATCGTAAGAGATTTATCTCTTTTTAAAGGTAAAAACTATTTTATAAAAACTTATGGTTGCCAAATGAATGTTCACGATACGGAACTGATCAAAAATTTGGTCGAAGGAATAGGTTTTACGGAAGTCGAAAAAATGGAAGATGCCGATTTGGTCATTTTGAACACATGTGCCATCCGAGAAAATGCCCACGACAAAGTCTTCGGATTTCTAGGCCGCTGCAAACACGAAAAAGAAACGAGACCCGATATGATAATTTGTGTCTGTGGTTGTATGGCTCAAGAGCCTTCCGTATGTGAAGAAATTCTCGATCGTCATAAGTACATAGACATCGTCTTCGGAACGCACAACATGCACGATTTGCCAAATCTCTTGATCGATAAAATCAAGAAGACAACTATCGAAGTTCCTTCTATCGAAGGTGATGTCATCGAAGGACTCGAATATACTCGCGATTCGCACATTTCTGCTTGGGTCAACATCATGTACGGATGCGATAAATTTTGTACTTACTGCATAGTCCCGTATACTAGGGGGAAACAAAGAAGTCGAAGATCTGCAAACATTTTGAGTGAAGTCGAAAAACTCGCCCTGGAAGGATACAAAGAAGTTACACTTTTGGGTCAAAACGTCAATGCCTATGGAAAAGACTTACAAGACGAATTGAGTTTTCCCGAACTCTTATCCAAAGTGAGCGACATAGGTATACCTAGAATACGTTTTGTGACGAGTCATCCTTGGGACTTCACCGATGAATTGATCGAAGTGATTGCCACGAGGGAAAACATCATGCCGTATATACATTTACCTTTACAAAGTGGTTCTTCTCGTATATTGAAACTGATGGGAAGAAGATACACCAAAGAAGAATATCTGACCTTATTCGATAAGATCAAAAAGAACATTCCGAATGTCGCCATTACGACCGACATCATAGTAGGATTCCCAGGTGAAACGGAAGAGGACTTCTTAGATACCCTCGAAGTAGTCCGCAAATGTGAATACGACAATGCATTCACATTCATCTTTTCACCACGAGTTGGTACTCCGGCCGAAAAGATGAAAGACGACACACCTCTTTCCGAAAAGGAAAGTAGACTCGCTCGTCTAAACTGCCTAGTAAACGACTACAGTTTGAAAGCCAATCAAAAATACTTGAACGAAGTAGTCGAAGTATTAGTTACAGGACCTAGTGACAAGGGAGAAAACAAAGTATGTGGTTATACTGATACGATGAAACTCGTAAATGTGATCGCCCCAAAAGATACGATCGGCAAAATAACGAAAGTTAAAATTACGGAAGCAAAAAGTTTTAGTTTGAATGGAGAGGTGGTACGATGAATTATATAAAACTCATAACTTTTATACCTTGGATTATCTACTTTTTAGAAATAATGTATTATAGAATCGGAATTCTCGAAAAAAACGATTTGGAAAAGAAAAAATATTTTCATCACCTCAACAAGAATTTTTTCACCTCTATAAACATGAAGGAAATATTGCTTTTCGTCATTTTTATGATTTTCATCCAATACGAAAATACGACGGTTTTAGAAATACTGTTCTCGGCTATGTATGTCTACTTGATCATCGACTTCTTTCACACCTTAAGAGCAGATTGCAAGAAAATCGAACACAAAAGTTTGTTGATCGAAAGTATAATAATCGTCGGAGGTCTGATCACATTCTTCATCTTGAAAAATCATCTATATACGACATACATTCTCATGTTTGCCGTCTCCATTTTGAGCACATTTATCATCTATTTGCTCAGTTTGCCAATTGCTCTTTCTAAAAAGAAGAAAACAAAATGAAGTTGAAACGATAAAACTTCTTTTTTTTTGATTAACTGTCTAAAAATTGGCCCAATATACAAACAGGTGATATTTATATGAAAGAATTTCTCATAGTTTTGTTTAGAACGGTCTTTTTCTATTTCTTCGTCATGACTATGTACCGCATCATGGGTAAAAGAGAAGTCGGACAATTAGGAGTAGTCGATTTGATCGTCTCCATTTTGATCGCAGAGTTGGTCGCGATTTCGATAGAGAACACATCCGACTCGATCTTCATGACGATCATTCCGATAGGGCTTTTGGTAGTTTTGGAAATCGCTCTTGCCAAGTTGTCCCTGAAATCTAAAAAAGTAAGAACTTTCTTCGGTGGCAAACCTTCTATCATCATCGATCGCGGGAAGGTCGATTATAAAGAGATGGTCAAACAAAGATACACGATGGATGACTTGCTCTTCGAACTTCGTCAAAAGAGCATAAAAAGTCTCGAAACTGTAGAATATGCGCTTCTCGAACCGAATGGAAAATTGTCGATCTTCGAGAAAAAAATTTTCGACAAAAATTGTCCGATGCCTTTGATTGTCGACGGAGAAATCCAAACTAGTACGCTGAAATTGATCAAGAAATCCAAGATATGGCTCAAAGAAAGCCTTCGAAAACAAAATCTTTGTCCGAGCGATGTATTTTACTGCTTTTACAAAGGCTACACATTGTACATCGTAAAGAAAAATGAACTTATCAGTCTCGATCAATGAGAAAAATCGAAAGTTCTCGGTATAATAAAAGTAGAGGGTACTTCGTTCCTTCGACAAACTTTTCGATAAAACTATAGTAAAATCATAATCGGTGATACTATGAAAAAAATTAGACCTACATTACTCGCTGTTCTCGTCGGCTGTTCGTGTGCCTTTTATCTTTTCAAAAATGTCGAAAAGAAAACTTTAGTCGAAACTCGCTACAACGCGGTGGCTGTCCAAATAGGGGTCTTCAAAGATGCCGACAATGCTCAAAAGATGTCTAACACTTATGGAGGACTCGTATTCGAAGATGACGATCTCTACAGGGTTTATTATTCCATTTTGAATAAAGATGAAAATATAGACTTCATAACTAACTATCTTTCCGAGAAGGGAATCAATTACTATCTTCGCGATTTGAGGTTGAACGAAGATACATTAGCCGATGGACAAGAAATAGAAGCGATGATGACTAAAACAAAAGGAGAAAGTAAACTTGCTATCAACGAAGAACTTTTGAATATGTACAAGGAAGTGGTATAAAATGTCGACAAAATTTAAAGAAATTCCCAAAAGCGAAATGCCTCGAGAAAGACTTGTCACTTATGGAGTTAAAAATCTATCCAACGAAGAATTGCTTTCGATTTTACTAAGAACGGGTGTTCATGGCAATTCGGTCAGCGATTTGAGTAAAGAGATCTTGTGTAAGATACAAGATATACATCACTTAAAGGACATCAATTTGAATACTCTAAAATCTATTCGCGGATTAGGTCTCACCAAAAGTGTGACCATTTTGGCCGCTTTAGAATTAGGCAAGCGAGTTTATGAAAGTGATGTTCCGCATGCGAAGTTGTCGATCGTGACTCCGATCGATTCGTTCAGATACTTTGCCAAATACATAATCGACGATAAACAAGAAAATCTTTTGGCTATATTCGTCGATCAGCACAGGCAATATTTGACTCACAAAATAATTTTCAAAGGAACTCTCACGTCTTCTATAGTTCATCCGCGAGAAATTTTCAAAATGGCTCTTTTAGAAAACGCTGCCGGAGTAATCGTCATGCACAATCATCCGAGTGGTGTTTTGAGGCCTTCTAAAGCCGACGATGCGACGACACAACTTTTGATCGAAGCCGGAAGCACACTCGATATAAGACTTCTCGATCATGTCATCGTCGGAAATCACGATTATTATAGCTATGTCGAAGAGGGGAGACTGAAATTCGATGAATAAAATGAGAAGACTTTTGACGGCAATCTCGATTTTGCTAATTCTCGTAATACTGCATAATCCTCTCGTCTATGCTCTAGCCAATGTGCAAACGTTTTTTCGTGAAAACAACAAAAGTGATGCATACTTCGAAGCATATAGAAACAGAATCGATCAATTAGAACGTGAATTATCGACGTACGAAAGGGCACAAGAAAATTTAAAACTGTACGATCGCTCTAGTTACATCTTAGCAAAAATAGCCATCAGAAACATATACGATTTATACGATTATTTGGTCGTAAATACCGACGCGTTAGTCGAGGAAGGAAATGCTGTTTTGAATGAGGACGGTTTGGTCGGCTTCGTCGAAGAGGCAAACAAGATGACCGCGAAAGTATCGCTTTTGACAAGCGGTTTGAAGACGAGTGTAAAAGTAGGAGAAAATTATGGTATATTGAGTGAATATGACCGTGAGAAAGGCGAGTTCGTCGTACACAATATAGACAACTACAAAGTCGTCAATGTAGGTGAAGAAGTTTTGACGAGTGGTTTACAAAACGCCACCGCAAATCTCAAAATAGGACAAGTGAGTTCAGTCCAAATTCAAGGAATAGAAAAAGTCGTTAGAGTAAAGCCTTATGTCGACTTCGACAATTTGAACTATCTCATCATCGAGGCCAAATGACAGCTTTGTTTATCATTCTCGATATTCTCGTCTATACTTTCTCACCATATCAATTTCATCTCGTCGTGTTGAGTATCCCATTTGCCAAATCGTTTTTCCCAATTGGGATATACTTTTTGATACTCGCCTTTTATGAACCGAAGTATCTGATCAACCTTTTTTTGCTTTACATCATATTTTGGATAAACAATATTCTTTCTAGACAAGTGCGAAATACTTGGATCGTATGTTTTTTTAAACTCATCGTTTTTTATGCGTTTTATGTACTGTCATTGAGATTTTTCGATTTTGTATTCTAAAAACAAGTCAAAACTAATTGCAAAAAATCTCTATTCTATGGTATACTCTATATAATAAAGGTAGGATACATATGGATATCGATAATATAAAAAAATCTAACAATAAGACGAAGTTAGTGACGGGTACAGTTCTCGGTGTGACAGTCCTTTTGGTCGTTCTCGCCGTATCGTATGCTTTTTTGCCGACGGACAATTTGCCTGTAGAACCAGTAGATGCGACGGCTTCTACTGCAGAGTTAAAACTCAGGTATACGGATTGTGCCAATGAAGACGCTTCTACTTGCGGTGACATCGCTGCCGAACTGGCTCCAGGTGATTCGATGACTAAGGTTTTTTCGATCAGCAACGTAGGAACAGTCGACATCAAATACGACATTTATTTTAGAGAGTTGATGAGTACTTTCGTAAATGAAGAACTAGTTTACAAACTCGAAGACTTGACTTCTAACGAGGTAATCGTCGAAGGAACTGCCGTACCAAATGGCACGAACGATGGGCTTCCTTTGAAAAATTCTCTAGTAGCAAAAGTCGGTACTACGGTTCTTTACAAACTCACGATCACATATCTTGATAAAGATTACAATCAAACCGCAAATAGAAATGCTGAATTCAGTATGAAAGTCGGAATAAGAGAACATGTTACTTCTCCGTCTGAAAAGACTTTGACTGCTTTAGGTTTGGAATCTAATGGGGTGAGAACCGAATTCGATGAACCAGCGACGACCGACGAAGGAATTTTCGAGATGGAAGATGATTATGGGAAGAGTTATTACTATCGAGGAGCAGTTACGAATAACTACGTCAAGTTTGCAGGATTCTATTGGAGAATCATCCGAGTCAATGGAGATGGATCACTCCGAATCATATATGATGGAACACAGGCACATGCGAATGAAACGAACAATGCAGATAGATTCATCAAGACAGGACAAGCCTACAACACAAATTACAATGACAATAAATACGTAGGATGGATGTACGGACCGGCGGGTACGACAGCAAGTACGAGTAAAGAACAAGCTCAGACGAATACAGCAGACTCTGATATAAAAGGAGTAGTAGATGCGTGGTATAAAACCAATATAGAAGACGCAGGGTATGGAAATGCAGTGTCAGACACATTATTTTGTATTGATAGAAGCACACCGGGAAAAGCATCAACAGGGTGGAGTAGTGATACAGGATTAGGGTATGGAACCCAGTATACAGCCTATGGAGCAACAGCAAGGACAAGAGTATGGAATAGCGTAGCAAGTGCCCCAACATTCAAATGCTTGCAAAAAAACGATGCATTTACAGTGAATGACACGAGTAAAGGAAACGGAGCACTAACATATCCGGTAGGACTAATAACCGCGGATGAAATAGTAGCCGCAGGGTCGGGAAAATATAATACCAATAATACAAGTTATTATTTATACCGAGGTTCATGGTACTGGTCGCTCTCGCCTAGCGTTTTCAACGGTTCGTATTCTGGTGTATTCCTTGTGAATACTTCCGGTCAGCTCTACTATTACGCTGTGAGCGGCGGTGGTGCCGTCGCGCCAGTTATCAATCTGAGTGCAGAATACGTGAAAACCTTGAGAGGAACAGGAACAACAACAGATCCATACCAAGCTTAGAACCGGACACTTTTGATCGAAGTCAGTAATTAAAGGGAAAAATAAGAGAAAATCGTGGTTCCAGTTGATGACTATGGGGCTGAAAGCTAGATAAAATGGGAGTTTTGCTCCCATTTTTATATGCAAAAATACCCATTTCAGGGCACATTTTTAAAATATAAGGTTTTGATAAGTTACACGGATGAGTTGATAGTTGAATCCTTAAACAAACAAATACGACTATCGACCGAGCATGAAGTGATCGATCATTTTTTGTGAGAAAATTTTAAACACCTAGATCGTTTACAATCTTTCGTATATCGAGAGTCTTGTAAGAGGGGTGCTTAATTCGATATAATTTGGATAGACAAAATTTTAAATATTGTTCTTTCTCCATACGCGCGTTCATTTTTTCGTCCAAAATGAAAAAATAAATGAGAAAAATTTAAACTCGTCGGTAGAATAATAGTAGAGGGGGTTATTTGGAAGGACGATTATTTATGATTTTGGAATTAAAAAACCGATACAAAAGA
>CAOJEC010000018.1 GCA_948433885.1 uncultured bacterium
GTTCTCTTTTTCGTCCAAAATGAAAAAATAAATGAGAAAAATCGAAACTCGTCGGTAGAATAATAGTAGAGGGGTTTATTTGGAAGGACGATTATTTATGATTTTGGAATTAAAAAACCGATACAAAAGAAATGTCTATTACTACGACGATCGTGCAGGAGAATTCAAAAACAATCTCCTCGAACTTAAACCTCAAAAAGGTAAGAAACTAGGTTATGATCAATTACCTAGTCCCGTCGTCGATAATGTTTTTAAAGACATGTTCGCTTGTGAAGAAGGAAAAACATTCGCGTGTATGCTGATCGCCTCGTTTTTAGAGGTCGACTTGGAAAAACTGTGTGAAGGTATGGTTTTGTATAGGAATGAAATAGAGAAGATATGGGTAGATGGAAATGCCGTGAGATTAGATTTCTTAGGCCTATACGACGGAGCATTCTTCTCAATAGAGATGAACAATTCGAATGACTTGGAAAGAAATGCCGATTATGCACACAGGTTATATTCTATATTTGCAAAAGAAGGAATGAAGAAGAAAGAAATCAAATACAGCTCGGTGTTCCAATTGAACATCAACAACTTCACCTTGAGAGGTATAGACGAGCCGATCAACGTATCTATGACTCTAGATGAGAAAAATAGAATGAGGACGAGCATCATATTCGTAGATGTATACTTACCACACTTGATGAGCAAATACGAGAAAGAGGGATTAAGTAAACTAAATGAAGAAGAGAGAATGATACTAGGGATGTTCACACCGAGTGAAAAAGAAGCAATAAAAATAACAGGAGGAGATGAAAACATGATGAAATTTATAGAAAGATTGAAAAGATTTAAATGCAATCCAAAAAAGATGGAGAAATACTACGTAGAACTCGACGCGAGAAGAGCGGGTATGGACGTAGGAATGGAATTAGGTCGAGAAGAGGGCTTAGAAAGAGGCCGAGAGGAAGGTCGAGAGGCTGAAAAAATAGAAACTGCAAAGACTATGTTGAAAGATGGAATCGCACCTGAAGTTATACAAAAATATACTAAATTATCAGTCGACAAGATCATGACTTTACTTTAATTATTTATGAGTGACTCCCTGAGTCTTTTTTGTTATAATTAATATGGTGAAGTATTATGCTAAAAGATATAAAAGGAGTAGGGCCAAAAATTTTAAATCTACTCAATAAATTGGGAATCTATACTAGCCAAGATTTGATCGATTTTTTTCCATTTAAATACAATACGATCGAACCGACTTTGCTGACTCAAGGACCTGTTGTAATTACTGGAATAGTCGAAACGACCCCGATTACAACATACATAAAAAAAAGTCTAAATAAACTGTCCTTTAGGATCGAAACAAAAGATCAACTAGTAAACATAGTCATTTTTAATCGAGCTTTCATGAAAAACAACCTTCGAAGAGGAATGGAAATAACCGTACTAGGTGAATACGACGAAAAAAGAAACACCATCACCGCTTCTAACATAATGCTCAAAAGTATCGATAAACCTTATATAGAACCGGTTTACCACACCACAAGCGGAATAAGTTCTAAATTGATTAGTAATCTCATCAACAACTGTTTAGAAACACATCCTGAAGTGATAGATTATATACCAGAATACTTAGTCCAACAGTACGATTATCCCGACAAACAAACTTCTACTTATCTCATACATAATCCCGACGATCTTTCCACTATGCAAAAATCTATCGAACGTGCAAAATACGAAGAACTTTTTCGTTTCATGTTCAAAATAAATTATTTAAAATCTTGTCGAACAGAAGTCGATGGACTTTCGCGAACCATCGAAGAGGACGTCGTTCGAGAATTCATCTCGTCTCTCTCTTTTGAACTCACAAAAGATCAACAATCGGCAATAGAAGATATCGTCCACGATTTGCACGTTTCAAAACGAATGAATAGACTTCTTTTGGGAGATGTCGGAAGTGGAAAGACGATCGTCGCAGTCGCCAGTGTATTCTACAATTTTCGTTCGGGTTATCAAAGTGCTCTTTTGGCCCCGACGGAAATTCTCGCCACTCAACATTATTTCAACATAACGAAAATGTTCGAATCGTTCGACATTCGAGTGGAACTCTTAAAAGGAAAAACGACAAAAAAGGAACGCACCCGAATCTTAGAAGATCTCAAAAATGGATCGATAGATTTGTTGATAGGAACTCATGCAGTACTCGAAAGTGATGTACAATTTGCCAATCTAGGGTTGGTCATAACCGACGAACAGCACCGCTTCGGAGTAAATCAACGTAGTATATTTCAAAATAAAGGCAAACTATCCGACGTGTTATACATGAGTGCCACACCAATTCCGAGAACATATGCTTTAACGATATACGGAGATATGGACATATCGATCATAAAGACTAAGCCGAATGGACGTAAAGAAATCACTACTATATTGAAAACACAACGAGAAATAAAAGATGTTTTATCTATGATGTTAGAAGAAATAAAACGAGGATATTCGGTATATGTGGTATGTCCCCTGATCGAGCCTTCCGATGAAATGAAGTTGATGGATGCTATTACCTTAAGAGAAAAATTGAACTCTGCTTTCGGCAATAAAGTTCCGATAGGTCTATTGCATGGTCGCATGAAACCTCAAGAAAAAGAAGAAGTTATGGAAGCATTCAAAGATGGAGAGACTCGTATTTTAGTCTCGACAACAGTCATAGAGGTCGGAGTCGATGTTCCAAATGCCACTATGATGATCATATGGAATGCAGAAAGATTCGGTTTGGCTTCCATTCACCAACTTCGCGGTAGAATAGGAAGAAATTCACTCGAATCGACATGCATACTCATCAGTGAAAGCAAGAGTGAACGATTGAAAGTTTTAGTCGATTCATCCGACGGTTTCTATATAAGTGAACAAGATTTCAAAATGCGTGGCGAAGGGGACTTATTCGGTGTCAGACAAAGTGGAGACATGGTTTTCAAAATAGCAAATCTTCAAGCAGATATGCAACTTTTGACGAAAGCCAACATCGACTCCCAAAAATTTATCGAAGAAAACAAAGACGATTCATTTGCCGAATATCCACAATACGTCGAAATCACGGAATCACTGAGCCACTTAGATTAGCACATTTCGAGTGCTTTTTTTTGACGTCTAGTAAGAAAAAAATAAAACAATGTGTCCAAAATAGTAAAGCATTCCAAAAAGTGCTATAATAATCGCCCGTGGTATGTTAAAATTTAAGAGAATAATAAGGGAGAGTGCGTTTATATGCAATACGTTTATTCGTTTAAAGAAGGAAACAAAGATCAAAAAAACATCTTAGGAGGAAAAGGCGCCAATTTAGCAGAAATGAAAAATTTGGGATTACCTATTCCCGACGGATTCACTGTGACGACCGATGCCTGTCACGAATATTATGACAATGGAAAAAAAATATCGTCCGACATTCAATTTCAAATTTTGTCGAAATTGAAAACTCTCGAGATGAACACAGGGAAAATATTCGGTAGTCCGACCAATCCTCTTTTAGTATCCGTCCGAAGTGGCGCGCCGATGAGTATGCCAGGAATGATGGATTCTATCATGAACTTGGGAATAAACGACGATATTGCCGAAGCGATGGCTCTATCTAATCCTCGTATGGCTTACGATTCCTATAGACGCTTCATAGAATTTTATTCGGAAGTTGTCATGAATTATCCGACTGAACTTTTTGCTGGATACTTTGAAGAATTCAAAAAGACCAAAGGATATAAATCCGATTTGGACATAACTGCCGAAGACTATAGAGGAATAGTCATCAAATACAAAGACAACTTTTTGGAATATGGTGGAACACACTTTCCCCAAGATCCTAAAGTCCAACTCATGAACACGATTTCAGCTGTCTTTGCTTCATGGAATAACGATCGTGCGATAAAATATCGTCGAATAGAAGGAATAAGCGATGACTTAGGAACCGCAGTCAACGTTCAAGAAATGGTCTACGGAAATATGAACGATATGAGTGGAACTGGAGTTCTCTTTAGTAGAAATCCTTCGACAGGCGAAAATGTTTTGACTGGCGAATACTTGATGAATGCTCAAGGTGAAGACATCGTCTCTGGCATAAGAACTCCGAGCGAAATAGGGGAACTCAAAAACCTTTCGGAAGAATTGTATACACAGTTGTACGATATCGCTAAGAAGTTGGAAGATCATTATAAAGACGTTCAAGATATGGAATTTACTATCGAAAACGGTAAATTGTTCATTTTGCAAACGAGAAATGGTAAAAGAACTCCAGAAGCTAACGTCAAATTCGCATTGGATTTCTTAAAAGAGGGTAAAATCGACGAAAGAGAAGCCTTGTTGAGAATAAAACCTAACGACTTGGAAGTTTTATTGAAACCTTCCTTCGATCTAGAAGCGCTCAAAAATGCCGAAATGCTGACTCAAGGTTTGGCCGCAAGTCCGGGAGCAGCCGTAGGGCACATAGTCTTCAAAAGTGAAGAAGCCAAAGCCTTGAACGACAAAGACACCATACTTGTTCGCAACGAAACGAGTGCCGAAGATATAGACGGTATGATATATGCCAATGGAATATTGACTAAAAATGGGGGACTCACGAGCCATGCGGCAGTAGTCGCTAGAGGATTCGGAGAATGTGCAGTATGTGGAGCCCACGAATTGGAAATCGACTACGAAAAAGAGACACTTACGATCAATGGAAGAACACTTACGAAAGAAGATTACATCTCTATCGATGGATCGACAGGCTTTGTATATTATGGAAAATTGCCACTTGCTTCTACAGGTTCTAACACGGAAATCTTAGAAGAAGTTCTCAAAATAGTATCTAAATACGAAGGTATAAAAGTTCGTGCCAATGCAGATACAGAAGAAGCAGCACGCCAAGCGAGAGACTTCGGAGCAGATGGAATAGGACTCATAAGAACTGAACACATGTTCTTCAATGACGAAAGAATACTAGAAATGAGAAGTATGATACTCGCGAACACATTCGAAGAAAGAGCTGCAGCTCTTCAAAAATTGGAAGCATTTCAAGAAGATGACTTCTATCGAATATTCAAAGTCATGGGCGGACTTCCTGTCATAATAAGATACTTAGATCCACCTCTTCATGAATTCTTACCAAAAGAAGACAAAGAAATAGAAGCATGTGCAAAAAGTCTAAAAATTACAGCAGACAAAATATACGAACGTATTTCAGAATTGAAAGAAACGAACCCGATGATGGGCTTCCGTGGCGACAGACTAGGAATAAAGTATCCTGAAATAAGTATCATGCAAACGCGCGCGATCATCAAAGCTCTATTGAGATTGAAGAAAGAAGGAATCGAGTCCAACGCCGAAATGATGGTTCCCCTCACTGTAGATGTCAAAGAATTTGCATACATAAAAGGAATAATCGACAATACAGCCAAAAAATTGATGCAGCAAGAAGGAATGACCGTGGACTACAAAGTCGGTACTATGATCGAGACGCCTCGTGCAGCCATCTTGAGTCAAGAATTGAGCGAATATGCAGATTTCTATTCGTTCGGTACTAACGATTTGACCCAATTGACATACGGACTATCTCGTGATGATGCCGGAAAATTCTTGAATAATTATTACGATAAAAAGATATTTGCCTTCGATCCTTTCAGCACTTTAGATACGAAAGGCGTAGGAACACTCATGACTCTCGCCAAAGATACGGCTGTGAGAAATTTGGAAATGGGCATATGCGGCGAACATGGTGGAGATGAGTTATCTATCGAATTTGCCAATGAAATAGGTTTGGACTACGTTTCATGTTCACCATTCCGTGTACCGAGTGCGAGACTCATCAGTGCCAAAACGAAGATCAAAAATGGATAGACGATTCGACGATCCATTTATGAACATTCTTCCATATATAGATTTACATGGCGAAACTAGGGACACGATCACGGCCCTAGTTTTGGACTTTATAAAGATGAATTTGAAAATGGGTAAATATAAATTTATCATCTTACACGGTCGACATGGAGGAGTGCTTCGCAAGGCGACTCACGAAATATTGAGATACAACAAAGATGTAGAACGCTTCTATGTCTACGGTTCGAACGATGGTGTGACGATCGTCGAACTGAAAAAAGATAAGGCACCCGATTCGCGGAAATAAAAGGCACAAAATATGCTCAAACGAAATAAAAAACATCTAGTAAAAAAATTAGAAGTATGTTAAAATAAAGAAGACGATAAAAAAGGAACTAGAAAGAGTGATAAGTTATGGCATTTGACAAACTCAAAAAAATGCTAGGAGATACAGAAAGCGAAGAAACATACGTCGACGAAGAAAGTTTTTATACTATAGAAGAAAACAAAGAAAAATCGAAGGAACCAAATAATCAAATGATTCTAGTAGAACCTCGTGCATATTCGGAAAGTCAGACTATCGCCGACCATCTTAAAACGAAAAATACGGTCGTAGTCAACTTGAAAAGAGTAACCGAAGCTCAAGCCAAAAGAATAATCGACTTTTTGACAGGTACATTGTATGCCATCGGAGGAGATCTTCAACAAATCGGGCCAGGCATCTATCTTTGTACTCCAAAGAATGTCACTGTTCAAGGCAAAATAAGTGCCGACGATGAAAAATCAAAAAAAGGTGAAGACGAGATAGACTGGTAAACGAACCAAATAAAGGGTGATGAACTATGGAAAGGTTTAATAGTTCTTTTAAAGGTTATAACATCGACGAAGTCAACCGCTTTGTCGATGAGATGACGAGAGAATATGGAGCAATAATAGATAAACTTCGCATCAAGGATGCCGAAATAGATCGTTTAAAAAAAGAAAACGAGGAACTAAAAGCAGCTTCTCAAAAAAACAGCATTGGAAGTTTGTACAGTTCTAGCGAAGAAATAACAAGGCTCGCCAAATACGAAGCGAGAACTATCATCGACGATGCCAAAAAGAATGCTTCTCGCATAGTGAATGACGCGCTTTTAGAAGCAGAGAAAATAGAAACTAGAGCAGAAAATTTGAGACGAAATATGATCGTCTTCAAAAGAAAAATGCGCTCCGTAGTCAAAACCCAGTTGGAAACTATCGAAGATATAGAAGAAATCAAATTAGACGAATGATTCCCAAAGGGAATTTTTTTGATGTTTAGATAATGAAAAGACAACAAAAAACGAAGATTTCTCTTCGTAATTTTTACTATCTATTGTAGAATTCGACGATCATAGATTCATCGATCTCAGCAGTAAGTTCGCTTCTCTCAGGAAATCTAATGTAAGTACCGCTCATCTTCTTTACATCGAAATCGACGAAAGCAGGACGGGTAGCAGTTGCTTCCAAAGACGCTTTTACTGCAGGATGTTCCATAGATCCTTCCTTGACACTGATCGTGCTACCAGGTTTAACACTATAAGAAGGAATATCTACTTTAGAACCGTTCACCAAAATGTGACCATGGTTGACCAATTGTCTAGCACCACGTCTAGTAGTAGAAAGTCCCATTCTATAAACTACATTGTCGAGTCTGCTCTCCAAAAGTTTGAAGAAGTTCTCACCGGCAATTCCGTCCATTTTAGAAGCTTTATCAAATGTTCTTCTAAATTGTTTTTCAGTAAGTCCATACATGAATCTCATCTTTTGCTTTTCTTGCAACTGAGTTCCATATTCGCTCATCTTTTTCTTTCTGTCCATTCCGTGTTGTCCTGGAGCATAAGGTCTACGAGCCAACTCTTTACCATTTTCTAGAGTAGAGAATCCCAATCTTCTAGACTTTTTGTAAGCAGGTCCTGTATATCTTGCCATAATTTTTTCTCCTTTCCATATATTCGCAAAAATGTAAAAGTTAGTCTACCATCTCTTTCATTGGGAGTTTGTAATTTGTTCGCTTGGCAGCAAGTTACTTAAAACTAGTACAAACACATAATGAAGATAAGATAGAAACTGCCATAAATGCTAGAGTTATTATACATATTATTGATGCGATTGTCAAACGTTTCGGTTACAAAATTTCCTAGTTGTCACTCGCATCTTTGAAAAATTATGCCACTTTGTGAAATTTCATCTTTTTACTATCGTCCATCTTGGATTTTTGTACCATCTCGGTCATTTGCTGTCTAGTCAATTGAGACGTCCTGAAAAGCATATGATCGTATTCCTTTACGTGAGTTTTGACCGAATAGAAAGTAGCCGATAAGTTCTGAATTTCTTCTTCTCTCATTTCAGTTTCCATTTCCATCTTACGAATCAACATGAAAGAAACCTTCTTGAGAATAGATTGATATTTTTGACCCGCTATTATTCTAGGTAAAGGAATTATCTTATGTTTTAAAGCACCATATATATAATCCAAATCCACTAATAGAGTCAAAACTTCACTGCGACTTACATATTTGGAAAGACAGTTGAGTAAACCGATCAAATCGGCCTTGAAATACATGCTTTCCATTTTTTTACGTCCAACTAAAGCTTCTATGTACCTAGCAACATCGACAAACAAACCGTATCCTCGTTTGATACCTTTATCACTAAAATATCTTTCAGTCAAAAGTTGAACATAACCTTCGTCGAGTGCGATTCCTATATCGTAAATCTTCTCATTATCATTTTTGCTCATCGCTTTTTTCCTTTGATGAAAGCCACAAATCCAATGAGTAGCACTGAAACCATGACCTGCCATGTGAATAAGTTCGTGAAATATTACATATCTAATCGTTTCGGTAAAATATTCGATCGTACAATCTCTTGCTTCAAAACTGCCATCGTGCTTTGGAAATATTCCCAAAAACTTCTTTTTTTTGCATATGTTGCCAGGTTTGAAAGTACAATAAAAATTAGTCAAATCTATGTGATCCAAATTTCTAAATACTTCCAAAAACTCTCTTACGCTTTCTTTTGCTTCTCTAGAATTTCCTCTCACATTTACCTTATCGACTCCTGGTTCGAACGATATTGGCTCAACTAATTTTATATTTTGAATGTTCTTTTTTAACGAAAAATGTGCATAGCAATTTTCGAACAAAAAAGCTCCCAATAAAGCTATCGTCCCTGCTGAAATTAATTCATTCTTCACTTTACTGCTGGCCTTTCTATTGTTCATAAGTTTGCTCCTTTCGCAAAGCCTGTCTATTATAGCACACCTGTAAATTTTTAACAAACGATAGTCGAAATCTTGCATAAAACGACAAAGTAGTATATAATTTTAAATAGTAAAGGAATAGTGATTGTATGAGTAACACCGTCAAATTATTGATTCTAACTTATGTTCTTCTTGCAGTCGCTATAGTCACGGTCATCACGATAATCGTGACCAAACACAACAAAAAAAGATACGGAGAAATTCTCGATACCCTCGAAAGAGAGAAGAACTTGATCATAAATGCCAATATACTCTCCGAACTGAACAAAGTAGAGAGTATGATCAACTCCAAAGATATAGAAAATAAATTCAACGAATGGAAAAGACGATTCGACGAGATAAAGAACGCCGACATACCATCACTAACCGACAATCTCATCATGATCGAAGATCTATTTTCTACCAAAAAATATAAAGAAATAGAACCGACTTTAGCCAAGGTGGAACTTTCGATATATCACGTCAAGACGAAAGCAAATTATCTTTTAGAAGAAATCAAAAACCTCACCTTGAGTGAAGAGAGAAATAGGGAAACAGTTACCAAACTGAAAGGTAAATACCGCAACATCATAAATACGTATCATGAGAACGAGGAATCTTACACACTTATTAAAAAACCGATCGAACTTCAATTCGAAACTATCGATAAACTATTCAGCGCTTTCGAAATTGCGATGGAAAAAAACGCTTTCAGCGAAGTTGCCAAGATCATAAAAGCGCTCGACGATTCTATAAATAACTTGGATCTCGTCATCGACGAGGCTCCTGAGATCATTTTGATGGGGGCAAGGCTCATACCTAAAAAGATGAGTGACATAGGAAGTATTTATGGAAAAATGCTCAAAGAGGGCTACAATTTGGATTATTTGGCTATCGAATACAACATCAACGAAGCGGAGAAAAAAATAGCCGACATCTTCGATCGTCTCAACGTTTTGAACCTCGAAGACTCTTCATTGGAACTGAAGACGATATCGACTTACTTCGATAGTATTTACAACGATTTCGATAAAGAAAAACTCGCCCACAGTTTATTCAAAGAACTCGGCAATCAAATCGCCGGTAAGAGCAAAAAACTATCTTCGATCGCGAAAAGCCTCAATAAAAAACTACCGAAGATAAGAAAAGACTATCAAATCGAAGAAGAAGACTTGCGAGGACTGAACATCGTCGAAGTATCTTTAAAAGGAATAATGGAAGATTACGATTCCCTTGTAGAAAATGCCGCCAAACGAAAAAACGCTTTTTCGAGATTAAGCAAAGAGATGCAAGGCTTGAATGTTCGTCTCACCAAAATAGAAGATACTATGGACAATATTCTAAGACTCATAAACGGGTACAAGGAAGATGAAAATAGGGCATACGACCAGCTCGATGACATAAGAGGTCTTCTCGCCAACAGCAAAGAGAAGATCACTTCTTTCAAGTTACCTATCATTCCAAAAAATTACTATGTTGAACTTTCGGAAGCTACGGAAGCGATAAATGAAATGATAAAAGAACTAGAAAGCAAGCCGATCAAAATAGAAGTTTTGAATACTCGTGTCGACACAGCACGCGATCTCACTTTGAAACTATACAAGACGACGAATGAAACAGTTAAAACAGCTTCAATGAGTGAACATGCCATCGTCTACGGGAATAGATATCGTTCGACCAATCCACGAGTAAATCAAGGATTAAAAAAGGCCGAAAATTTATTCTTCAAGGGATTGTTCAAAGCAAGTTTGGAAGATGCCATAAATGCTTTAAACATAGTAGAACCTGGTATTCATGAAAGACTCCTGAGAGAGTCGAAAGACAAATACGAAAACAAATAAAAAGTGTACACCAAAAGTACACTTTTTTGACAAGTAAATGTCCGCGCCAATGAAGAAAAAGGTCACGATTTTTATAATGTTTTAAGAGAAGGAGCAAAAACTTATTTCATAGAAGAAGCATGGGCAAAACGACAACGATTTAATAAAAGATAATGTTTTGAAAAGTCCTATATAAATTATGAAGAGTATAGCCATCCCGAAAATGGTAAATCTTATCATGCTTTTCTATCTAATGGACTAGGTTTTAATGCTCCACAAGACTTTATTTATCATAAAGATGACTTGAACGCTATACCCATAGAAAGTTTAATTATGTTACTCGAAAACAAACAAAACTTTAAAATATTTTAATGAGAAGTTTACATATAGTATGTTATCTCTCTCTTTTTTTTTGAAATCGACTATGTTATAATTGTAAATAGAATAGGGATGGTTAGTATGTTTTTGAATATTTTAAAAATTACGGATAACATTGCGACAGTCGCAATCAACAAAGGAGGACAAAATCTTCCAGATTTGATGAACATGCACGTCGTCTTCGAAAATGGAACTCAAAGAATTTTAGGAGAAGTCAAAAATATTCATGAGAACACGATAGAAATAAAATTTTTAGGAGAATTTTTAGACGGCGGTTTTAGAACCGGTATTTTGCGTAAACCTAGTTTGGATTCTCGCATCAGAATGATAAGTGAACCAGAACTTCAAACGATCATAGGCACTAAGACACCGGACAATTTTCTATTGGGTTATAGTCCGCTTTACAACAATTATCCTATATACGTGAAGATAAACGAATTATTTTCTAATCACTTTGCCATATTGGGTTCATCTGGTTCAGGTAAATCGTGCGGTACGGCTCGTATTATACAAAACGTCTTTGCCAATCCTGAGATGCCCGTTTACAATGCCAATTTGATCTTCTTCGATGCATACGGTGAATACAAGAATGCTTTTTCGAATTTGAGTCAAATAAATTCCAATTACAACTATAAATTCATCACGACCAACAAGACAACTGAAGCAGACGAAGATTTGAGATTGCCTATATATTTGTTGAGTCTAGACGACTTGGCTCTTCTGTTGAACGCAACCGAACACTCACAGTTGACTATACTCGAACGTACTTTGAAGCTCGTTCGTATATTCGCCAAAAAAGACGAAGGCGCTCTCGCAGTCAAAAACCATTTGATCGCAAAGGCCATTCTTGCAATACTTTATTCGAATAAGACGAGCGCAGGTAAGAAAAATGAGATTTTCAGATTGATCCACGACACGAACACACCACAGTTCAACTTCAACACCCCAGTACAAGGAGTCGGCTTCACGAGAAGTTTCTCCGAATGTTTTTCTATCGATTCGAACGGACAATTCTCGGAGTCAGTTCTCATAAACGAATATCTCTTGAGTCATCTAGACGATTCCTTAGAAGAAAGTCTACCTAACGACATTCAATATTTCACCATCGAAGATTTGGAAGTGGCATTGAACTTCACATTGATAAGCGAAGGATTCCAAGAAAACGATGCCTTGCGAGATGCATCGACAGTCTTGCTAGTAAGACTACATAGCATAGTAAATTCGAACAACAAAAATTTGTTCATGTATCCGGATTTCATCACACTCGAACAGTACATCACTTCACTAGTCGTAAAACAAAACAACCGCTGCCAAATTGTCAACATCAACCTTGAAGGAGTAGATGACAATTTAGCTAAAGTCGTCGTCAAAATATTCGCACGAATGTTCTTCGACTTTGCCAAATCACGTCCAAACCGTGCTTCGATACCATTTCATTTATTCTTAGAAGAAGCCCATAGATACGTTCAAAAAGACAACGATCTATTCTTGATAGGGTACAATATCTTCGATCGTATAGCGAAAGAGGGAAGAAAATACGGATGTTTATTGGATATAATTTCACAAAGACCAGTAGAAATATCGGACACAGTCATCGCCCAGGTATCGAACTTCATGATATTTAAAATGACACATCCAGCAGACTTGGATTATATAGAAAAGATGCTCCCGAACATCTCGGCAGACATCATCGACAAAATGTCGAGTCTTCAACCAGGTACTTGCATTTCGTTCGGAAGTGCGTTCAAAATTCCATTCATCACTTCGATGCAAATGCCGAATCCTAGTCCATATTCTTCGAACTGTGATGTGGCGAACGCTTGGAAATAGATTTAGTATTAATGAAAATGAAGCCGAATTTATTCGTGCTTTTTTTTAATTACAAGTTTTTTTCTATGTTTTTTATCTTCAAAATAAAGTTTTAACTTCCCTCAAGTTGTGCTATAATTTTAATAGAAAGGATTTAATTGTATGAAAAATACATCAAAAATTTTGTGGGGTTTGGTACTTGTAATCGTGGGCTTACTACTGAGCATCAACGCTTTAGGATTTGCTCATATCGATATATTCTTCGATGGTTGGTGGACTCTATTCATAATTGTCCCATCGTTCATTGGATTGTTCGACGACGAGGATAAATTCGGTTCACTGATCGGTCTCATCATCGGAATGGCCTTGCTTTTGTCTGCACAAGGATTCATAAGTTTCGGCTTACTATTCAAACTGTTCATTCCGTTCTTGATCATCGTCATCGGGCTATCAGTTTTAAAGACTGGCTTGTTCGGTGAAAAAGTCAAAGAAAAAGTGAAAATCGTAGATACGGGAGATTTGGAGACGATCGCAGTTGTCATGAGCGATGAAAAGAAAGTAATCAAAGGAGAATTCAAAGGAGCAGTAATAGATACGGTATTCGGACACTGTACACTCGACATAAGCGATGCCAAAATAAAAGACAATGCCTCTTTAAAAATATCTTCAGTCTTCTCAAAAGTAGATATCATCTTGCCTACCAATGTCACATTGAAAACTAATTCGACACGTGTCTTTGGAAGTGTCAGCACAGTCGTAAAAGAGAAGAGTACTAAAAAGGAAATCGTCCTCTTTGTAGAAGCTGTATCCGTATTTGGAGGTATATCTTTGAGATGACCAACGAACAAAAAATTGTAAAAGTTTTTGCCATTGTCCTAGCAGTCTTCATATGTATATCTATTTTTTCTGCTGTACTGAGTGGAATCGGACTGCTGTTTTCCTTCGGCGATTACGATAGGGAGGGAAACACAGCAACTGAGACTATAGACACGCGAGAAATAGAAAAACTGGAAATCGACATGGCGGCGACTAGTCTAGTAATCGAACGAGGCGCCGACTTCAAAATCGAAAAGATGAACATAAAAAACGATGTTAATGTCAAAGTTTCGGGAACCACACTTAAAGTGATCGAAAAGCATGCTCACTTTTGGAATAACAACAACGGAACAATCGTCATTCGCATACCTACTTACATCGAACTCGACAAAGTAAAAATAGATATGGGAGCAGGGAAAGTTACCATAAGCAACTTGGAAGCACAATCTCTCGATATAGATCAAGGAGTTGGCACCTTGGACATCGAAAGTAGTCGATTCGACGAAGCCGAAATAGATGGTGGAGTAGGAAAGATGCACATTGAAGACTCGACATTTTACAACTTCGACTTATCTTCAGGCATGGGATCAGTCGACATCGAAGCTCTATTTCTCGGCAAAACTAAAATAGAAGGCGGAGTAGGATCTATCGACCTTAGAATACGGGGATCTAAAAGAGACTTTACTATCATTACTGAAAAAGGTATAGGCTCTATAACAGTAGATGGAGACCAAATAAATAGTCGAGAAGGCGACGGTCCAAATTTGCTCGACATCGAAAGTGGAATAGGTTCGATAAAAATAAATTTCAATTAAAAAATCAGAATTTCGATATTCCGATTTTTTTTATACGTTTTTGCGTACTTCTTCCATAAACTTCTTTAGTTCTTCGGTCTTATAACTTAAAGCATCAGCTTCCTTGCATTCATGGAAATTCCAAACGAGAGGACATTCCATACCGGAAGACTCCAAGAAATCTCTTATTGAATCGGACGCAGCATTCGAACTGTACATATCCTTTTTCTTAGCACCTATCGCGACGACTATACCTTTTTTGCCGACAAGTTCTTTTCTAGAGTATAGAGGATTCAATCTATCCATGAAAATCTTCAAATCTCCCGATAACAAATTCCATCTCGTAGGCGTTATGAACATCAAGGTGTCTTCTTTGCGGATCTTTTCTATATCCATTTTCATGTCGTCCGTAAAATCGCACACCCCGGACTCATCACAATCCATACACCCTGTACAAAGGTGTATTCTTTGATTACCAGGTACGATGATTTCAGCATGAATTCTATCTTCTGCCAACTCTTTCTTTACATATTCGGCCAAAGCCAAACTATTCCCGTTCCTTCCCGAACCGACGATTATAAGCATTAAAGTTCACTCTCTTTCATAATCTATTATGAGTAAAAGAATCGAAATTATTAATGAAGGTGAACTATTATGGAAAAAATAAGGACATTTTTACAAGGATTTATAATCGGATTAGGTAAAATCATGCCCGGAGTCAGTGGCTCAGTGATGGCAATATGCTTCGGTATATACGAAAGAATGATCGCTTCGTTTTCGAGTTTGAAGATGATGAAAAAAGATTGGAGATTCATGGGAGTGCTCGGCCTCGGTTTGGCTTTGGCCATCGTCTTCGGAAGCAATGTCATCAAAATACTTCTCACGAATCACTACGTTCCGACGATGATGTTCATGATAGGCATGATGATTCCTGGCTTATTCCCGATCATAAAGGAAGTCAAAAATGAAGACTTGACTTTCAAACGAATTGCAATTTGCACGATAGTACTCTTGTTTCTCATCTATTTAAATGTCATCAATACTACAGGACATACAGCCATGAGTGAAAGTTATCTCCATGAATTCATTTCCTTATTCCTGTGTGGCATCGTCGACGCGGCAAGTACGATCATTCCCGGGATAAGTGGATCTGCTCTTTTAATGTTATTCGGCTATTACGAAGCGATAATTTCCAGTCTAGCCAATGCTTTCACACTTCAAAGTGTTTTAGTCTTGATCCCGTTCTTGTCGGGCATGGCTCTCGGAGTCGTACTTACGTCGAAATTGATCACATTTCTATTCGCGAACCATCGCGTTCTTACTTACATGATCATAATCGTCTTCGCCACCTTCTCCATATTTGCTATTTTCATAAACTTATTAGGCATCGCCGAAAGTATAGGGGGACTACTCGGTAATTTACTATTCACGATCTTTGGGTTCACGACGACCTATGTCTTAGAAAAACTTTTCGAAAAATGATTCATTGTCAAAACTTGCCATCTATAAAACACAAAACGCGGAGCACACTAAAAATGATGACATATGAAAAAATTTATTACGTTTATGACAATTTTATCTTTTATTGCCGTTGCCTTTTACATGAGTCCACTTGCAAAAAATTCTTACTCGACGGTAGACAATTTGACGACTTTGAACTTTTACGAAAGAGAAGATGAATTCGATTTTCACAACATCAAAAAACTTTGCTCGTACGAATTTTGTGAATACATGATGGGTGAAACATTAGAAGAAGGACTTGACAACTTTACAAAATCTTATTTGAAGACAATCTCTGATGAAGAAGTGCGCTCGATTATAAAAGTTAAAGGTATAAAAATAACCAAAATAATTTACAAAAATTAAAAGAGCAACCAAATGCTCTTTTTTATCCGTTATTTTTTGTTCCAAAAGCCACCGAAGCGATTATTTTGATCAACAAACATACTACTATGATATCCAAAATACCTTCTACCAAATCTCCGAGTTGACTCGGAAATACACTGTGTATTAAAGAAGAGTATGATTGATACCATTCGCATATTGTGACCCATATATTGTTGAAAACATCCGACATCTTTATCACATCCTAAAAAGATTATACACCATCACGTGAAAAATTTATAGTTAATAGTTGCATTTTTGACATTTTATTGATAAAATACTTATGCATATGGCGAAATTGGTGAAGTGGTTAACACGCCAGATTGTGGCTCTGGTATGCATGGGTTCGATCCCCATATTTCGTCCCATTAATTTAAATTGAATCTTAAAAAGATTAAAATAAAAGAAGCCGGCCATCACATGATGATCGGTTTTTATCGTTTTTTGGAGGTTGTAAAATGAATTTGATGTACTCTAAATTGAAAGAATATTTAAAAGACAGTGTAGTCGTAGAGATAAGTGAAATCGTTTGTATGAGACTTTCCAAAGAACTTTTAAAAAAGTACATAGACGGAAAATACGACAAGAGAATAGACTCTATAAAAAAGATGATTGCCGAATTGGAGTCGATAGGACTTGTCTATCCATCGAATGCTAGACCAAAATACTACATATATGTCGTTCCCGATGAAGAGTTTAGAGAACTACTCGACTATCCTTCCTCTATCGTGACGAGTGGGGGAGCAAAATCGGTACCATGCTACGATTTGGACGGGTTCCCATCTGCTTATGGAGTCAGTAGTAACTGTATGGAAAGAATGATCGAACGAGAGGAAACAGAACATATCAACGATATCCACGAATTTGCACATCTTGCTTTCAGTATTTTCTTTCACAATCATAGCAGGTTCATTTCGGAAGGCTTGGCTGAGTGTGCACCTCTCTATGGACTGGATTACGAATCTACCACTGCATTTCATAGACGAGCACTATCCGCTTTACAAAAAGATGACATAATGTCGGCAAAAAAACTAACCGAATTAGAAAATTCGAACAATTTCCATACACCACACATAACGGATCATCCATCAGTATCTTTCGAAATCGGATACGTTTCTTCGTATTTATTCGTGAGATCTTGCCTAGATAGACTAGAAGATAAGGAAAATTGTGATAAAAGAGCGAGTCTTCAAAAATTATTAGAACTACTTCGCACGGCTGTCTATTATGACGAACTATTGATATACGAAATTGCTCACAACTTGGACCTATCTCTCAAAGAACTATTGTACGAAACCAATCTTCAATGGAACACGCTTCAAAAATTACTCGAGGTAAAATCCCATGAAACTGGTATCTCTTTTGGTGAAACCGATCGTCTCAAATTATAAGAAAAAATTGACATTACAAAAGATTTAATATATTATAAATCTCAATAAATTGAAATGAGTGATACACATGGTAAATAGAAATAGAATAAAAATTTCAAAAAATTGGATCGATTCTCCTATGCCGATTAAAGCACAAATATTAGATTACGAAATATCAGGACTCGAAGAAATTTTAGAAAGAGAACAATTTAGATTAAACCACACGGCTTTGGAAGGGGTACCTTCGATAAAATCTTTTATGATCCATACATCGTTTGTACCTATGGGTTTATTCTTGTTGATAAAAATCTTATTTGGTTTCTTTGCTCTAGATGGCCCTGTCGCTATTTTAAATTTATCCATGCAAGCAAGTACTGTATTAGGAATGTACTTTGCTGTACCTGCCACTATGCTTATGTTCGTCTTTGCTTTAGTAGGGAAAGGTTATTACAAAGAAAACTTGCAAGAAAGAGAAAGATTGGAAACATCGATCAGACTTCTTCGAGATGAGATCGAGACAAAAAAACTGCTTCGTGCTGTTTTAAAAAAATTTATTCTCGAGCAACCTACAAAATCCGAGATCGGTGAATCTCTTCAAAGGATGATAGAACGTAAAGACTTTATCAAACTTTTAGCCTCTTTCAAAAAGAAAGCGCTTTTACATTACAAACGAGGAACGCTGGATGAATATTTGAGAGAACTAGGAATTTCTGAACAGTACATTGCCGAAAGCCAAACGATCGTCGAGAAGAGCCTTGTTCTAGAACCCAAAAATAAAAATGTACAAACAAAGTAAAGTGTTTGTCTTTTTATTTGCAAAAAGATTTACAACGTACAAATTATGATACAATAAAATGACAAGATGAGATTCTTATCTCGTCGTCATAAAGGAGAATAGAAATGAACGAAAATAGAATGAGAAAATATCTGATGGATGAATACCTCAAAACTACCGATGGAATCCCGATTACCGAACTCACTGATAAACTGCAATTCATAAGAGATACTTATCAAAATTTGAAAACCGTTTTATCCGCACATTTCGATATGATGGACGCGACGACGTGTGGTCCAATAAAGATAGTAGCTAAAAATGGTAAAAGCTATTTGGCTATCAAACTAGGAAGAACGAGTCATACAATCGTAGATATCGAAAATGTCCGAACTTTATCCAAATCGGAAATTATAGAACTTTGGTCTGAAGATGAATTTTACGAATCGATCGATCCTACTGCTCAAGAAAAAGTTCATTCACAAGGTTTGAAACATCACACTTTCATGACTTGTGAAACCAACATGTCCGAAGTAGTAGATTTTTGTCTTTCAAATGTGACAACTTTCTTCTTGCCGACGACTATCTTTCACAAAGTACAACTGCCTCAGCAAAATACTTTCGATCAGACGATATCGACACTTTCCTTCTTGACGATAGACTTCATCAATTCGGAAATACGTTTAGGTTTTCGAGGTACCGACCAACACTTATACGAACATCTTTTCTTCACCTTAGACTTGAAACCGAAAACTTTTCAAGATTCTGGCTCGATGACACGAGAAGAATTGAACGAAATAGAAAGAACTATTAGATCGATCAAAATACCTAAAGAAGCAATTCCTGAAGCTTTACAAACTATATTGCCTAAAACTAAATGTGTACATAATATATAAAAAATCATCGATTTTTTCTGCCTAAGTTTGTCTTTTGACAAACTTTTTGTATGTAAAATTCAATTTTTACCCAAAATATTGTAGTGATAATTATGAAAAAACAAAGTATATGGAAAGAAATAAAAACGAAGTCGTGTCCTCCACTCACCGAGAATATAGAAACAGACGTATTGATAATAGGCGGTGGGATAACCGGTATGTCGATTCTTTATCATTTAAAATCATCGAACTTCTCGGTCATCCTCGTCGAACGAAACACATGTGGTCACGGAGTGACATCCAAAAGCACAGCCAAAATCACGTATTTACAAGACAATACGATCATGAACATTGCCAATTTTAAAACAGAAGAAACAGCTCAAAAATATCTCGAAAGTCAGATACATGCGACTGAACTCCTAAAAGATATCATAACTCGTGAACAAATAGATTGCGATTTGGAACCCGCGTCGTCTTACTTATTTACAAATACTAAAAGAGGAGTTAAAAAACTCCGCGAGTTGAAAGAACATCTCGAAGCCGTCGGTGAAGTGGTATGCGATTGTCAACACACACCTTTTGCAGAACCTTTTACAAAAGCCTTGAAAGTCGACGACACGTACGTCTTTCATCCTTTAAAATACGTCAATTTCATGAAAGAAAAATTTTCTTCTCATGTATACGAAAATACTAAGGTCGATAAAATAATCAAAGAACAAGATCATTATATAGTCACCGCAAATGGTCACTCTATAAGAGCCAAAAGGGTAGTACTCGCCAATCACTATCCATACTTCTTGATACCTTATCTTTTTCCATTGAAATCTCACATCGAAGTATCTTACTTAGGTGCTCGTTCGGTAGAACAGTTCGCTCCTTACAGTGCAATCAACATCGATAAACCTACCAAAAGTTTGCGTTTCCACCGAGGAGATGAAAGCGACTACGAATTACAGCTTTTAAATTCTTATACCTCGTGTAACGTAGCCAACATAAAAAGTCACTTCGAAGAACTAGAAAATATCGGCACATTCGACTATGTATGGAGCAATAACGATATCATAACAGGTGACTACATGCCGTATATAGGACCTCTCGATGCCAAAGATAAAACGTTTCTAATCGCGACTGGTTACAATACCTGGGGCATGACGAACGCCACTTTGGCAGGTGAATTGATCGCCGATATTTTGAACGATCAAGAAAACGAGTACGAAAATCTATTCTCGCCGACACGTTTGGGACTTTCAAAAATCATCAGATATCCTATAGATCTGGCTTGCTCGGCAAAAGCATATGCCATCTCCAACAAGACTAACCCCAACAACAAAAAAGTCATCTATACTAAAATAAACGGTCAATCGGTTGCCATTTACGAAGATCCGAATGGAGTGAAACACACCGTTTTGAATAGATGTCCGCACATGAAATGTGGAATAGTTTTAAACGAAGTCGAAGGAACTTGGGATTGTCTTTGCCACGGCTCACGATTCGATCTAGATGGAAAATGTTTGGAAGGGCCTAGCAATTACGACATCTCCTTCGATCCTGAATCCAATTAAAAGAAGCTCTCAAATGAGCCTTTTATTTTACTAAAACTGCATGTACGACTAGACGACTTTTTCCGTTGTTTTGACAAGTTGACAAAGTGAGAATTTTGTCATTTTCTTTTATTTCTACACCGAAGTCATTTATACTTCTCGCTTTCATAGCGTTCGCAAAGTTCAAAAATTCTTCTTGAGTTTCGAAAGCATTATACAAGTAATCGTTAGTCGCGGCGATTATGTATATAGAAAATATTCTCCATTGCATGTCGCCTGACGCCGTATTGAATGTAATATATTGGTTGTTCGCCTTGGTATACCAATTCGGATTCAATGTGGCACTTAGATTTCCGAACATGATCTTATCACGTGCCAAATTGTGACCGTAGATAACCGTGTTTTGATCTAATTCATAAGCACTGTTTCGATAGTCCATGAATATCCAACCCAAAGAATTGGCATTTTTATTGAAATCGTGATTCAAATAATAACTGTTATTCGTAGATTGAACGACCGGATAGTTGACAGTCGTATTGTTGACTGTGAGCCACCCCACGGTGTCGGGATTCGATTGCTTTAAAACGGAAATGACTCGCGCATAGTTTTTATAATAAGGACTTACGTAAGTAGGCTTACTCGGCGGTGGAGTCACAGGTGTAGTAGGTTCATTCGGTTCAGAAGGAGTAGGGGTAGGTTCCGGATCCACCGTTTCATCCGGAATATCGTAATTTTCGAACTCTTCTAATAAATCGGCTATATCGTCGGTAATCGAATCTATTTCCTGAGAACTTTTATAAATATCGTATTCGTTTATGCCGTACCCGATTATGCAAGAGAAGATGACGACGATCAAAATGTATTTTAAAGAAGTGAAATTCAACAATTTTAAGAAGTTCTCCAATTTGTACTCTCTAGTATAATCGATCTTGAATCTGATCTTATTTTTCTTTATATATTTGTTTTTCTTGACATAGTCTTCTAATGAACCAAAATATACCAGATTATTAGGTGTTCCTTTTATATCTATAGAAATGTTCTTTTTCTTATTTTCTTTCAAATGTCTTATGATGTTCTTGACTAAATCCATATCGATGTATTCGAAATAGATCGTCTTCAAATAAGTATTAATAGATAAAAATTCGGCGAAATCTTTGAAATCCGTTTCCTTAAATTCGTAATCGATGACTATCTTTCTTTTATAGAAGACGTCGGAATAGGAAGACAGTTTGTTGCGTCTTAAGAAATTGCTTACGAAGAATACTTCGTTGCGTGTAACTATCTTGACCATCTTTGTAGTATCTATTCGTTCCAAAAGATAAGTAGGAATATTGTAACAATGTATCATCTTCAAAGTGTCATTTTTCAATATGGCCATGTGCATATCGAAATCTATACTCACATCGGGTGTGATGACCAATTCGGTGATCGTCGGAAGATAATTGAGTAAATCGAGACCGATGATTATCAATTCTTCCTCTTCGATGATAGCATTAGTAACACTGTCATTTTTGATGATGACATTCAAAAAACCTGCGACCAATTTCAAATTATTTTTAAAATATTTTATATCGAAGATGAGATCATCTTTAGATATTATGTTGGTATTGTTCAAATTCTTAAATGTGTTATTCTCGACTTTAAAACCTATAGAAAGTGTATTCTCATGCACTGTAAATTGAATTTTTCTCATCTAGTAGTCACATCCCCATAATATTTTACCACACAAAAACGAAAATTTGTGTAAATTTTAAAAAAAACACTGTATTTTTTTGTCGAAAGGTGTTATATTTATGTTAATCATAGGGAGTGATGTATTGAAATACATGTATATTTTGTTTAAAAAGGTCAAAAATATAAAAGAAAGAGGAAAGTTTTATGAAAAATATATTTAAATATCTAAGTATCTTTGCCATAGCTGGTTCGATCGGATTGCAAACGATGAACGTAACCGCGGCAGAATCGTGCTCTGCAGGAGAAGAAGTGCATACGGATTATTTCTTGTTCGTAAACACAGAAGTAGCCGATGATTTGAAGGTATCATTTGAACAACAACCTGCAGGTCAATCGTATATGTCATATAATGGCGCAAACAAATTTAACAATATCAAAGGAAAGAAGATCATCGCTGAAGGTGATGTCAAGTTGGGAGCTAGTAGCTCTAATGACACCGCATGGACTACAGCAGACTTTTGGCGCAATTGGGCCAACACAGTTAAAAATCCAAGTTCGAACATGATGTACAATGCTGGAACTAAGAACTATATCTTCCACGATAAATGGTGGGTATATCCAAACGGAAATTTTGATACTGAACCTGGACAAGAATTGAGTCACATCGACAACGAAAATGATCGTGCTTTGATAGCATATATTGAAGATCATTTGTCCGATTTGAGTCTTCTAGTTAACAGTGGTACGATGACACCAGATTCTGTGACTGTCACGCCACCACCAACATTGAAAACATCTCAAAATGATTCACTAAAATGGTTTATCGTTAGATCATATGACACTAAAACCAACCACGTACCTGATGGTATTCCTATAAATGGTGTAAAACGTGTTTATGCTCCGAGTGCTTATTATGTACAATATTGTGCACCAGGCAAAGCCGTAACAGACAAGACTATTACTTACGAACCAAATGGAAATGGTGTCGTCAATATGCCAGGAAATCAAACATTCCAAGAAGAATGTGAATTCTTGGATAATACAAAACCTGTTAGAACTGGATACAGTTTCTTAGGGTGGGCAAAGAGTGCAAATAGCACAAAACCTGATTATCAACCGGGCGATAAATATTGTGGTGATTCGATAACATTGTATGCTGTTTGGGCAGAAAACCAAACAGGTCCATTCAAAGTGACTTATGACGCTAACGGAGGTAAAGATGCACCTGCCGATCAAAGTGGCGTTGCACCTAATCAATGTGTATTGATCTCTAAACAAAAACCTACATTAGCAGACAATACTTTCTTGGGATGGAGTACCAACAAAAATTCTAGAATGCCAGACCCTGACTTCGATCCAGGAGATGAATACTGCGGACAACGTGGTGATTTACAACTATACGCTATATGGAGTGCAGATACAGGTATCAACGCTCATTTAGTAGCATTCGGAATAGTTGCAATCGGTGCTGTAGGAGCATTGTTAGTAGCTAAGAAAAAAGACCTATTTAAACAAATATAATATTTCCTAAGTAACACTAATGTGTTACTTTTTTTGATGAAAACATATAATACCTAAGAAGATGGTTATTCAAGTTTTTGTTGACTTTTAGTTGTTTTGTGCTAGAATATAGTCTCAAATAAAAGGAAAGGAAAATTTTAGGGTGGTTTTGATGAAAAAATTAATGAAAGGATTGCTCGCATTAATCGCAGCAATTACAGTATCTACAGGAGTTGTAGACGCAGCAACAGCTACTAAGAAAATAGATACGACTAAGTGTGAAACAGTTTACACGAACTATTATTTCTTCTTAGACGCTAACACTGCATCTTACTTCAACAATGGTCCTCTTACAACTTATCGTCATAGCAACATAGCACAGTACACTAACAATTCGTATCAGATCAGTAATTTCGATCCAAACAACATAGGATATGGTCAAATGATCGTAAATCCAAATTCAGTTACTAGTGGTGATAAACTTACATCATTGTCTTTATACGATTTCTACAGCACAGTAAAATATGCTAGCTCTAGAAATGGTGCATATTCGACAGGAACTAATAATTTAATATTCAGTCACAATTGGTATGCAAAAGACAATGCAGGAAATTCTTCTTATCATACTGATAACTTGAGTATTCAAAATGCAACTATTCAACAATTGATGAATGCAACAGTCAATGCTGAATCTACCATTAGCAATTTGACAGGAGTTAGTCCATATAGAGTAAATCCGATGGAAATACAAATCGATCGTTCATATTATGGATATTTGACTGGTACACCTGTTACTTTGGATAATAATCAATGGTACTTTCATCCAGCTGTATATTATGTTCAATATTGTTCACCTAAGCAACAACCTGCTCCAGTAGAATATTATCACGTTTATTATAAACCTGGTACTAATGACACTGTAGTAAATATGCCAAGTGATTCTACACATAATGTAAACAACGACATGTACATCGATCAAAAAATCCCATCTAGAACAGGTTATACGTTCTTAGGTTGGACAACTGATAGTGCTAGTCCTGTAAACAATCCTTCATTCAATCCAGGTGCAAAATATACTGATAGAAAAGATCTAGTATTGTATGCAGTATGGAAGAAAAATGAAGAAAAACCTGTTACACCTCCAGATAATCCTCAAACAGGAATCGAAGATTACATGATACCTTTTGGTGGAGCAATCGGAATATCAGGTGCTGCATTGACAGTTCTTAAAAAGAAAAAAGGATTTAAACAATTTTAATTTATGAAGAATGACTAAGACAAACCGAGTCATTCTTTTTTTTGACAAAATTTCAAAAAGTTACTTTCCGCCTCTTGACAAACAAGTTCGGGGGGGGGGTATAATCTCAAGTATAAGGTACAGTAGACGGAGAAATATCCAGAAAAAAAGAGAATATTGTGATGTCTACAAAAGAAAAAATAGGGTGGAAGCACCAGTCTTTAATGTGCTAGAAAAGAGGAGTTTATGAAAAAGAAAGTACTATTGATTTTAGGTTTAATTTTAATTCCATTGGTTAGTATATGGTTATGTAGTTTCGGTAATCAAGTATCTAATAAAAAAGATAAAGTTGATCCAAAAAATACAATAGCCATGTATGCCGAAGGAGAAGATGGAGAGTACAATCAAATTAATGAGAGTACTTTTCCAAAAGAAGGGTATGTTTTAAACGTAGAGAAAAGCAGTTGTAAAAACGGTGGTTCTTTATCACAAGACGCGAGCACTAAAACAATAAGTTTAAGTGTAAAAAATGCCGAATCATGTACATTGTATTTTGATAAGGAAGAAGTACCACCTAGTAAGGATACCTTAGAAATACTTGGAATAACATCTAATGGAATGAGAACTAATTTCGACGATCCCGCGACGACAGATGAAGGTATATTCGAAATGGAAGATGACTATGGGATGAGTTATTACTATCGTGGAGCAGTAACAAATAACTACGTCAAGTTTGCAGGATTCTATTGGAGAATAATCAGAGTCAATGGAGACGGAAGTTTGAGAATCATATACGATGGAACTAAAGGCTATGCAAATGGAACGAACAATGCAGATAGATTCATTAAGAAAGGACAACCATACAACATTTACCAAGGAACTGGTAGTAGAGATGTCAAATTTGTAGGATGGATGTATGGACCAGCAGGAACAACGAAGAGTACAAGTAAAGAACAAGCCCAAACTAATATAGCTGATTCAACAATCAAAGGAGTCGTCGATGCATGGTATAAAACGAACATAGAAGATAAGGGCTATGGAAATGCAGTATCCGACACATTATTTTGTAATGATAGAAGCACACCTGGAAAAGAAGTAACAGAATGGAATTTTGGTACAGAGCTAGGATACGGAGAAAATAATACTGCCTACGGAGCGTTTGGAAGATTTCTGATAGGAAATGATAGTACTGATATTAATACTGGTGGTCATAGTGCAAGGGTAGGAATACAACCGACATTTAAATGTCCTCAAAAGAACGATGCATTTACAGTAAATGACACAAGTAAAGGAAACGGGGCACTTACTTATCCAATAGGATTAATAACTGCAGATGAGATAGTAGCCGCAGGTTCAGGAAAGCTTAACACAAATAATATAAGTTATTATTTATATAATCCAAGTGGATGGTATTGGTCGATATCACCCTATTATTTCTATTTTAGTATGGCTTTTGTGTTTGTAACATATACTTCTGGTAGCCTCAACGGTCTAGTTGACACTTACGATGAGGGAGCCATTGCGCCGGTCATAAATCTAAGTGCCGAATACGTGCAAACCATGAAAGGAACTGGTACTATGACGGATCCTTATCAAGCTTAGGACAGAACAATTTTTAATTGAAGCCAGAAATTAAAGGAGAAAACAAGTAAAATTTTTTGGTACAAATGGTTGACTATGGGAGAAAACTAAATAAAATGAGAGTTTGCTCCCTTTATATACTAAAATACCCATGCGAAAGTCTTTTATCATTTAACCATTAAAAATGCCTTTATCCAATCGATAAAGACATTTTTTAATTATTAGCAACTTACTGAACTTATTTCAGTGACATTATGCGCTTGTAGACCTTTTGGAGTTCTTACTAAATCGAACTTTACACGTTCTCCCTCTTTCAAAGTGCGATAACCGTCCATATTTATCTCGGAGTAGTGAACGAAGATATCTTCATTCTCACCATTTTCGATGAATCCGTATCCTTTTTCATTGTTAAACCACTTAATAGTACTTTCCATAATTCTTAAAATTCTCCTTCTTTCTTAACTAATTTCAAACTGCAAAATTGTGAATTCACAATACTACTTTGTTTAAACAATCAAAGTATAACTCATAAACTCGCGAATTGATCAAAAGTTTATATGGACAGTAGATTTAGAAGGATTTTTTGTAAATTATTGAAAAAACACAGGACCTCCATCAGACTGATAAGTAACTATATTCTCCAATTCTTTGAGATTGGAGTTGGTAACGTTTTTAACGGGCAAAGCGAGATTGCTTCTCGAAGTTTGAGCCATCCCACGAAGCGAGTTTATTCTTGCCAAAAATTGAGGAGCTTTAGATAATAAAGGCTTTACATTTTGATAAAGGGGTGCAACCTGCCTGACGATCCCCAAAGTTTTAGAAATACTTCCGAGTATTCTCATAAAAGAAAGACCGCCGCCTAGACCATTTAAACCGAAATTCATAAACTTCACCTAGTAAATTATATGCGAAAAACAGCATTATTTTCCTATCTTTTTTAGAACTTTTGACTCTAAGTTGACATATAATATTAGTAGGGGAAACCCAGACTTGTCAATAGTTTATGAAAATGTCTCAAAAAAATCAAAACATTCGCGGGAAAATTT
>CAOJEC010000019.1 GCA_948433885.1 uncultured bacterium
ATATTTTGATTAGTCTCTCCACCATATGTTCCACCATTCGCATCGATCGTAAGTTGATACTGTTTAACTTCCCACCTGGCAACTAACTCAGCATCACTTATTCCCATGGTGAACAAATTGTCTTCTAGACTTGAAGATACTCCTTTTAAATCCCATCCTGAGAATGTGTAACCAACTCTCGTAGGATTTTCGATTGTCTTTGTCTCTTCGTTCTTTAGTAAATACTCCTGTGGTGAAGCATATTCTCCCCATGATCCTCCATTTGGATCTACTTTCAGTTTGTAATATCTATATTTCAAAGGTTGTCCTACATCGAATGATGTCGTGAATATTGCATCTATATCATCGGATTGATCTACTTCGGGTAAATTGTTTAAAGTGATTTCCAAATTGTAATAATATGTTTCTCCTACAGGTACCGATAATTCACTTACCATAGTTTGAGTAATTGCTTCTTCTGAAGTTGGAACATTGCTAGATGGTAGTATTTCTTCATATACTCCATCTTCTTCGTTGCTGTATGTTAGTCTATAAGTAAGACTACCATTCAAATAGGTATTTATCATATTGTTCCAATCCAAACTGAGAGATGCTTCTGCAGTACCAGTATTTTCGATCAAGAACTTCTTCGTAACTGTTTCACCAAAACCTAGTTCGGCATCTATACCATTATCGTTGTCCGCGAACCTCAAAGAAAGAGATGCCATCGATAAAGAAGTATCCTGTTTTTGAGTAGTACCTGTTGTCGTGAAATAAGCATAAGATACTGCTCCTATTATAGTAATTAACATCAATACAGCAATTGTAGTATAGAACATTCTTTTGGTTTTCTTATTCATCATTAATCACTTCCTATGCCGTTTGATAAGGATTTTCCATAGTACCATCACCAATTAAGGTACTAGCGTATTCGTAAGATAAATTTATAACCGGTGCCACGGCAGCACCGTAATCGACGCTCGCATAGCTGAGATCACCGGAAGGATCCACAAAGAACACTACAGCATAGTTGTTACTGAAATAAAATGGCGAAAGCGACCAGTAATAATAATTTGAACTTTTGTATAAATAATAACTTTCATTTGCTACATGCCATTTTCCTGAGCCTGCGGCTACTATTTCATCCGTAGTTATTAGTCCTACAGGATATGTCAATGCTCCGTTTCCTTTAGTCGAATCATTCACTGTAAATGCATCGTTTTTTTGTGGACATTTGAATGTCGGCTGTATTGCTGTTCTTGCACTTAACTTTGTACTATTGTTTCCTGTTATAAATCTTCCTAATGATCCATAGGCTGTATATTGGGTTCCGTATCCTAATCCTGTGTCACCACTCCATCCTGTTACTTCTATTCCGGGTGTGCTTCTATCATTACAAAAGAGTGTGTCCGATACTGCTTTTCCATAACCCTTATCTATTATATTCGTCTTATACCACGCATCTACTACTCCTTTTATTGTAGAATTTGTGGTATTTGTTTGAGCTTGTTCTTTACTGTTGCTTGCAGTGGTTCCTGCGGGACCATACATCCACCCTACATATTTGTTGTCGATGTAATTTGTATTGTATTCTTGATTTATTTTGATGAATCTATCTACATTGTTCGTTCCATTCGCGTATGCTTGGGTTCCATCGTACATTATTCTCAATGATCCGTCTCCATTGATTCTAATTATTCTCCAATAGAATCCTGCAAACTTTACACAGTTGTTCTCGACTGCCCCTCGATAGTAATAACTCACCCCATAGTCGTCTTCCATTTCAAAGACTCCTTCGTCAGTCGTTGCAGGATCATCGAATCCATTCTTTTCTCCATTGGAAGTAACATTTAGATGTTTTAATGTTTCTAAACTATAGTTTAGTTCATAGTTTATGTCTTCTACTTTGAATTTCGTGTTGAACTTAGCATTGATGTCTGAATCTTGATTGACATCATTCAAGTAATTTAGAGTTATAACTAACTCACAGTAATATGTTTTACCTACCGGTATGGTCAAACTGTTTGCTAGAACTTTTTTTGATGCATTTTTAGATTGTGGAACATTGGTTTTATTCACTACTTCAGTATATGTTCCTTCTTCTGTTTCACTGTAAAAAAGCGTATATGTTAGGCTTCCTTCAATGTATGTATTGATCATCTCATCGAAAAACATCTTGACTTTCGCGTCGGCTATCCCTGTATTCTCAATTGTAAATTTCTTTGTGATCGATTCACCAAAGTTGAGTTCAGCACTAAGTCCTAAATCGTTATCACTAAATTTAACACTTACATTCGCAGTATTCAAAGTCACATCCATAGGAGTCACTTCGCCCATCGCGGTGAAGTAAGCATATGACACACTTCCTACGATCGTCAAAACTGATGCGATCGCGACCAACATACATATCATTCTCTTCGTTCTTAAGTTCATAATAAAGACCTCATCTCTTCTAGAATAGATTATCACAAGCAAGAAAAATATCCTGTCGTTTTATGACTACTGTGTCATATCTATCTTGGTTACATTATACAATAAATGTTTTGTATAAGCAATAACAAACAACCAAAATCGTTTTTTTCTAAATAATTGGAGTAAATATTTTGCTATTTCGATAATCCGTATTTTTCTCATCAAAAAAAACACCATCAGGTGTCTTTTCGTCAATTTCTTTCTTTGACTTTGTATTCTTTCTTCATACCCTTCAAGAATGTAAGTTTATTTCTACGAACCATACCTTTCTTGACGACTACAATAGAATCAATTACAGGACTGTTAACAGGGAAAGTTCTAGAAACTCCTACTGAGCCACTTTTCTTTCTTACAGTGAAAGTTTCATTGACACTTCCACCACTTTTGGCTACTACAAGTCCTTCAAAAGCCTGAATTCTTTCCTTTTTTCCCTCTTTGACCCAAACGTTGACGCGTACTGTGTCACCTGATCTAAATTCGGGAACGTTAGGATTTACGTGTTTTTGGTTGACTTTATCGACTAAATTCATACCATTCGTCTCCTTTCGATAAAAAATACTTGTCGCATAATCATAGGTCTATACCAAGCGGATTACACCAAGCTTTCAATAAATAAAAGCAATCGTATTATAGCATAACAACAACATAGTTGCAAGCCTAACGGGGTACATTTATTCGATGGTCTACGGCTTTCTATGAGCTCGCGGATGACTTTGCAAATAAATTCGTCTCAGTTCTTCATTCGATACGTGAGTATAAATACTCGTCGTCGATAACCTCGCATGTCCTAAAAGTTCTTGTACTTCTCTTATGTCCATGCCCTCATTCAACATCAAAGTTGCGAATGTATGTCTCAAAGTATGAGGCGAAATCTTGTGCTTGATCGAACTTTTCATGATAAGTTTTTCTAAAATATCGGAAACTCCCCTTCTCGTGAGTGCATTCCCCAAATGATTGACGAACAAATATTCACAATGTTTTCCCTTCAATAGTTCCTGTCTCGCATTGCAAACGTACTTACTCATCACCTCTTGACAAGTTTTATTGAAATAGACTATTCGCGTCTTCTTTCCTTTACCTAGTATTTTTATTTCTCTATTCTTGAAATCGATGTCGTTTATTTTTATGCCGACGAGTTCACTGACACGAACTCCACTTGCGAATAAGAGTTCCAAGATCATTCTATTTCGTACACCCAAATTCGTCTCATCACAAGTTTTGATCAAATCTAAGAATTCGTCATATTGTAAATAATTTGGCAATCTTTTTTCTTTCTTTGGTCCATTCACTAGTTCAAAAGGAGAATCCTTCACCTCTTTGTTTATCAAAAGAAAACTGTAAAAACTTCTCAAACTCGACAAATGTCGATTGACACTTGCCGGTTTCATATTCGAATTACTCAAATGGATCATATAATCGGTGACATCACTGTAGTTCATCTTTTTATAATCGATTTTCTTTGCATGTACATATTGTTCGAATCCTTCTAGATCGTTGCGGTATGCTTCTACTGTGTTTTCTGAATACTTCTTCTGATATTCTAAATATTCTAAAAAATCTTCTATACTGCGACTCATAGTTCTCGCCTCTTTTTTTGTTTATTCAAAGTATCTATATCATATGAAACACTTTCTACATGCTCCTTTTTCGAATCGGCTCTCAATAAGTTTGTGAAATCTTCATCTTCCAAGAACATATAATCATCGGGATCGATCCCATCTTGATGATCATTTTGTACTTCGATTCTATTTTCAGCATTTTTCTTTTTATTTAAAGCAGCGTCTTTGAAACACCTTAGCATGCGATACTTCTCACTAGACAATTTGCTCGATCTATGAGGTGGAATAAGTTCGGGGTATCTGTCTAAAAGATCGCACATTTTACTGACCATCTTGACTAACCCACGATAATTATTTGTCTTTTTCTTTCCATGAAAATAAAATGCTTCGCCTTGAACAAAATGACTCAGTCGACTTACAAACTCTTCTTCGATTTTGCGATCGGCATATAATCCGTCGACACTTAAAATTCTTATTAAAGTGAGTATATGTTCAACATTGCTAGTATAACGAACGAAGTTAGCCAAAGAATTACTTTTACTAACAAGCGTCTTTTCTAGACTTTTTGCTTCGGCAGCACTCTTCGCTTTTCTTTTTTGGTTCTCCAAGCTAGAAACCTGGTTTCTAAAATGTGCTTCCAATCTTCGAAAGTCCTCGAGATATTCTGAAAAGAATTCTGCCATTATAGTATATTTATTTCTATTGTTGAGTAAAAATTCATATACACACTGTCCAGACATATATTTAAATCTACTCTTGAAAATAAGACCGTCTGTCACCTCATCGTAGCGGAAACCTTTTTCAGTTTTTTTCTCCTTAACTATATATATGCTAAAAATATCATCTTCTTCAAAAGCAGCAATACTTTCATCTAAGTTGGAAACAGCAACCAAACCTTGCAACAATTCTTCTCTATTGGAAAACATTCCTGCAAATAAAGAAAGCGCTAGAAAAGAAGTCATACTTTTATATCCGAAATCTTTCGGAAAAGTTATGACTAAACCATCTAACGAAAAAAAGTACTTATGGGATTCAGACATACGTACCTCCCTCAAATTTCATACGAATCTTCCAAAGTAAATTCGACGTTTTCATTTATCCATTCTTTACGTGGCTCGACTGCATCTCCCATCAAAACACTGACTCGTTTTTCAGCCAAAGCAGCATCTTGAATACTGACTTTGATCAAATGCCTAGATTCGGGATTCATAGTAGTTTCCCAAAGAGGTATAGGGTTCATCTCACCTAATCCTTTGTATCGTTGAACTTTGTAGTTGGAAATTTTGGCCGTGTATTCTTGCATTTCCTCAGTTGTCCAAAAATACTTGCCTTTCTTGTCCTTAGGAGTATCGACCTTGTAAAGTGGAGGCATCGCGATGAACAAGTGACCGTGTTCTATCAACGGTTTCATGAATCTATAGAAGAACGTCAACAACAAACATTGAATGTGTGCTCCATCGACGTCGGCATCACTCATGATGATAACTTTATCGTAGTTTATATCTTTGATATCGAATTCGGATCCATAACCTGCTCCTATACAATGGATTATCGTATTTATTTCTTCGTTTTTCATTATATCGCTCATCGATGCTTTTTCAGTATTGATTATCTTACCTCTCAAAGGGAGTATTCCTTGGAATTTTCTATCTCTACTTTTTTTGGCTGTTCCACCTGCCGAATTACCCTCGACTAAAAACAATTCGTTTATTTTAGAATTTCTCGCTTGAGGTGGTGTCAATTTGCCACTCAAGATCTTTTCGGTTTTCTTATTGCCTTTGCCACTGCGAGCTTCTTCGCGCGCTTTCCTCGCCGCCTCGCGTGCAACTCTACTCTTAGATGCTTTTTCGATTATGGAAACGGACACTTCTCTATTCTCTTCTAAGAAATATTTTAACTGTTCGCATACCACTGTCTCAACAGCACTCTTCGCTTCGGGAGTTCCCAACTTACCCTTCGTCTGACCTTCGAACTGAAGAAGTTCCTCGGGAATTTTCAGATTGATGATCGCCGTCAAACCTTCACGAACATCGCTTCCATCGAAATTCGATTCTTTGGCCTTCAATAAATTGTTATTGCGGGCATATTCGTTGAATACTTTGGTAATTCCAGATTTGAAACCTACCTCGTGAGATCCTCCGTCGGAAGTCTTCACGTTGTTGACAAAAGATAAAATAGATTCGCTATAGGAATCGGTATATTGTAAAGCGATATCGACTTCGATACGATTTTTAGTACCTTGAAAGTTTATACATTTGTGCAAAGGTTTTTTGTCTTCGTTCATGTAATTTACGAAAGAGATCAATCCATCATCGTAATGATAAGTTTCGAATAAATCGTCCTCTTCGTCTTTGACTTCGATAGTCAAATTCTTGAGCAAAAAGGCATTTTCTTGCATTCTCTCTGCGATGGTCGTAAAACTGAATTTACAGTCGCCGAATATGGCCGTGTCGGGCATGAATGTTACACTCGTTCCCGTTTTGTTCGTCTTACCTATCTCATGAAGAGGCTCGGCGACCTTCCCACCATCTTTGAACTTGATGTTGACTATCTTGCCATCACGACAAATAGTGACGTCCATCCACGTAGATAAGGCATTGACGACACTTCCTCCGACTCCATGCAATCCACCTGAAACTTTGTAGTTGCCCTCTTCGAACTTACCTCCGGCATGTAAGACGGTGTAGATGACCTCAGGTGTACTCATACCACTCGCATGCATACCGATCGGTACACCGCGACCGTTGTCTATGATAGAGATGGAATTGTCAGGATGAATGACTATTCTGATCTTGTTCCCGTGTCCATTTATAATTTCATCTATCGAGTTATCGACGATTTCCCATACTAAATGATGCATTCCTCTTTTGTCCGTCGAACCTATGTACATTCCGGGTCTCTTGCGTACTGCTTCTAGTCCTTCCAATATTTTGATCGAATTTTCATCGTACTTTGCCATACTATTCACCTTCATTAATCTTAACATAGCCCAAAAGAAAAGGCAAGTTGCCATGTACACCTATTTTACACTTTTAGGAATCCCTTTCAACCTAAAAATCGATTACTACTATATTTTAATGTGTTTACTTACGATGTCATGCATGTTATAATTTTACTTGTTTTGAGGAATTGATTAGTATGAAAAAAGAACCTAAGAAAAAAAGTACTTTATGGCCGAACGTCAAAAAGACTTGGAAATTTTTAAAAGAAGGAAAAAAATATCTCATATTTTATATAATTGTAAGTATACTAGAGGGAATTTTAGGAGCGATATACCCAATTATAAGTGCAAAGATCATCCTTCATATCACCTCAGGAGCGATGAGCCAAGTGCTACTCACTGCAGGAATCGTCTTTTTATTGGATTTTCTTTATTCGATCAGTTCGATGTTTAAAACCAAGTTGTATAATAAAGTATATCGTCATGTAGCAGTCAACATTCAAACTGAAATTGCCAAAGAGACATTAAAATTGGAAATTTCCGAAGTTGACAAAGCATCATCCGGAGTATTCATCGATCGTTTGAACAAAGACACCGCCGACATATCGGGAGTATTCATGGAATATACTTATTGGTTATCAAATATAATTTCGAAACTAGGAATACTTTATGCCGTATTTTGTTTGAACAAGTACATGTTTATCTATTCGGTTGTGATGGCAGGAATTCTCTTCTTCATGGATAAAAAACGTCTTGCTAAACAATACGAAGTTCAAAAAATAGGAAGAGAACTTCACGAGAAGAAGACGAGTATCACAGGAGAATTGGTACGAGGAATACGCGACATCAAAGTTTTGAATGCATCGAAAAATATTCTCGAACAGACGACCAAGAGAATTGTCGATACTTCCAATGAAGAAATGAAATTCATAAGCATTCGTGCCAAATATCAATTTTTTAAAGAGATGATTAGAAACATATGTGAATTTTTATTCCTTTTCTTGGGATGTGGGCTATATACCAAAGGATTGCTCAGTTTACCTAATTTTGTAATAATCTATCACTACGAATGGCAAATAGAAACATTGTTGATGGGAATCGCTCAAATTATGGAATTCAACAAGAAATTCGACTTAGTGTCCGGTCGCATATTCGAAGTAATCGAAGATGAAAAATATCAAAAAGAAAAATTTGGAACGACCAAAGTCGAAAAGTTGACAGGATCTATACAATTTAAGAATGTCGTCTTCTCATACGATGACAATCACAATATTTTGAATAAGATGAATTTTGAAATAGAACCTAATCAAAAAGTTGCTTTCGTTGGAAAAAGTGGTGCCGGAAAATCGACCATCTTTAGTCTAATAACTAAGTTGTATACGATAAAGAAAGGATCCATTCTCTTAGACGGCCATAAAATCGAAGACTTAGACGAATCTTCTCTACGCGACAATATGTCCATAATTACCCAAAACCCTTATATATTCAATTTTTCTATCAAAGAAAATCTACTACTAGCTAAAAAAGATGCTTCACTAGAAGAAATAAGAGAAGCTTGCAAAATGGCTTGTATAGATGATTACATTATGTCTTTAGACGACGGATACGATACTCTAGTCGGCGAAAACGGTGTAATCTTATCGGGAGGTCAAAAGCAAAGACTAGCTATAGCACGTGCATTACTCATGAAAACTGAGATCATTCTCTTCGACGAAGCAACTAGTGCTCTAGACAATGAAACACAAGAAGAAATTCAAAGAGCTATTTCTAATTTACAAGGTGAATATACTATTTTGATTGTCGCACACCGTCTTTCTACAGTCGTCGATTCTGACAAGATATTCGTCGTAGATAACGGTAAAATAGTAGACAGCGGTACTCACAAAGAGTTATTGAAGAAGAGCACTTTCTACAAAAGCCTATACGACAAAGACTTGAACGTGTAGTCAAAAAAAACACTCGATTAAAAAAAGCCATCACAAGGCTTCTTTTTTTTGCAAGCTTTTATTAAAACATCACTCTTTGAAGACGAATATATAATCCATAATTTGTACTTCATCGCCCTTTTTTGCACCTAGTCTTTCCAATTCTTGATCGACACCCATGCCACGAAGTCTTCGCCCGAATCTAACTGCCGCTTCTTCGTTTTCTATGCGCGTCATCTTGAAGAGTTTTTCTATTTCTTCACCCTTGACGACCCATAGATCGTCTTCTTTAGTTATACAAAAAGGCAACTCTTCTTTGAATTTGAAAAGTACATGATCTTCCATCTCTTCGTCTTCGTAAACATTTTTTGAAGGAAGCTCATCCAACAAATCGGCCAATCTTTTTAAAAGTATATCGAATCCGTCGTTCATCACGGCAGATAATTCGTAAACTTCTAGTTCAGGATGCGCTTTCTTGAAAGCTATTAAATTGTCCTTTGCAGCAGGTAAATCCATTTTATTGGCTATGACTATCGTCTCTTTTTTATAAAGCTTTTCGTCGTATTTGCGAACTTCTTCTGCAATCGTCTTGTAATCTTCGATAGGATCTCTACCTTCGGAAGCACCCATATCGATGACGTGAACGAGTATTTTAGTACGAGATGCATGTTTCAGAAATTTGTGACCCAATCCGACTCCCTCGGAAGCACCTTCGATCAATCCCGGTAAATCGGCCATCGTAAAGACTCTCTGATCGGCCAATTTGACGACTCCTATATTCGGACTCAGCGTCGTAAAATGATAGGCAGCAATTTTCGGATGACATCCACTTATCATCGATAAAATCGTACTCTTCCCCACGCTAGGTAACCCGATCAATCCGACGTCAGCAATCAACTTCAACTCGCATTTGACTACTCTCTCTTCTCCAGGTTCACCTTTTTCACTGAAATTTGGGGCAGGATTTTCATGTGTAGCAAACGCTCTATTTCCGCGTCCACCACGGCCGCCTTTGGCCACGACCACTTCTTGTTTATCTTCCAAAATATCGGCGACGACCAATCCTGTATCGGCATCTAGTACCGTAGTTCCGAGTGGTACTTTTATTTTGATGTCTTCACTATTTGCCCCGTATTTATTGGACCCTTTCCCGTTTATTCCCTTTTTCGCCTTTATAATCTTATGATATCGAAGATCTACCAAAGTTTTCAAGCCTCTATCACCGACAAATACGATGGAAGAACCTCTTCCTCCATTTCCCCCGTCGGGGCCGCCCATCGGCTCACACTTTTCACGTCTAAAACTAGTACAACCATCCCCACCATTACCTGCGAACAATTTTACTATGACTTCATCCACGAACATATGCATCCACTCTCTTCTACTTTGTAACTAATTCCATTATAGGTTTATCTCTATCTTCTAAAAATCTTTCTTCGTCGAATAATGTTATCCAAATTTCTTTTAAGCTTTTCCAAGTGCGCTTATTTTTCTTCATTGTCTTCTTATTTTTGAATGCACGCCCGATGTACACCGCGACAGTAATCAGCTCGACCAAAACCGTAAAGACGAACCAAACATCTACAAACGAGTCTTCTATCAAGAAGATATTCGTCTCGAATCCCAAGACTCCGACAAACTCATTGAGAAAATTCGGTGCGAACAACAAAATGGCTTCAAAACAGAGCATCAAACTCAATATCCAACTTTTGAACTTTCCGACATACGACGCTTTACTATTTTCATCGGCAGCCACTTTGATAAGCGTTATTATCATGATGATAAATTCTAAACCGAACAATACCATCATGCGAGAGGATTTACTCGCAAGAGATAAAATACACGAAAAAGCCAACACCTTATCCCCTAGAGGATCCAAAATCATGCCACCCACTGTTTGAACTCCCCATCTACGTGACAACTTGCCGTCAAAACAATCCGTCAAAAAAATGAGTCCGAGAAGAATTATGAATGACCTAAATTTCATTTTATCGAAGATGAACGGCAACAAGAAGGCCGCCACAATCCTAGATAAAGTGAGAACGTTTACTATGACTTTTTTCTTCAGTTTGGTCATCGCATTCGCCTCTTTCTTAAAATTATATTAACAAAATATCACTTAAATGTCAAAGAGTAACCAAGATCCTCGTACAAACTAAAACCTCCATAAAGGAGGTGAAAATAGTTATGCTTTTTTAATAGGACGTTTTTTAGGTGTGTTCTGAGTGTGATCCTTTTCTTCCAACTTGTCGATCGCATTTTTCAATACGACGACTGTCTTAGCTTTGATTTCCTTAGCAGCTTTTTCTACGACTGGTTTACCTTGTGCGACAGCTGCGACATACAACTCTTCAGCTTTTGTTTTGATTTGTTCAGCTTTTACTTTGGCAATTTCCAAAACTTTTTCTTTATCCAAATCTTCTAACTCACGTTTGAGATGTTCGACTTTTTCGATCAAATTGTCTTTGACTTCATTGTAATCGAGTCCTCTCAAATAAGCCACCAATTCATCCATTTTCTTTTTCAAATCGCGTCTCGTCTTCTCTCCACTTTGAGGTGCAAACAAAACTCCCAAACCGACACCGATGCCGACACCTGCCAACAAAGTACCCAATTTTCCTTTGTTTTCGTTCTTACTCATAATCCTCTTCCTCACTTTCTTCAATTCTTTTTTTGTTTTTCTTGCGTGTGAATCGTCCGATGAAACCACTGACAACATCGACCACTTTATCGGAAAACGCCGATATCTTGTCAGTTGTAAAATCGATCACGCTGAACAATCCATTCAAACTGTTCACTTTTCTTTGCATGTTATCTAAGACTTCATCGACCTTGTCCATCGCATTCAAAAGCCTTATACCTAATATTATGCCTACAATTAACAAAATTATTAATAAAATGTAGACTACTATAGGCAGATACACCTGAAAAAACTCTAACATCACTCTTCACCCTTTCCTTCATAAATCGACTCGATCAAATCGAATAGATCTTCGTCTTCGCCCGAATCGTCTTTATCTTCAGTTTTTTCCATCTTCATTTCTACTGCATCGTGTTCTTCTTCATCTTTTTCGTAAGAAGAGATCGGCGGGACAGTCTTTTCCAATGTATCATTGCTCTTCAAAAATTCTAGAAGATCTTCTCCATCGTCCTCGTCGTCTTCAGGGACTTCTTTGACTTCGGGTTCGATTTTGACTTCACTAACGTCCTCCGTCTCGTCTTCTTCGTCCTCGTCGATTTCATTCAACTTGTCGAACAATTCCATGTCGTCTTCTGCTTCCTCGATGGTCATAACAGATTCTTCCATGTTTTCGAAATCGTCATCTTCGTCTTCGCCACCTACTAATAAATCGTCGATGCTTATTCCTTCATCGTCGTCATCCTCGTAAAGTGTTCTTTTGGCTTCTTGGGGTTCATCGAACTGTCTATTCAAAGATGATTCGATCTCCTCTTCCAATGTACCATATGCTTTTCTTCTCACGCTATCCAAATCCAAAGGTTCGGAGATGGTCGTTTTATTTTCTTTTTTAGCCACAATATCTTCCTTTTTGTAATTTTCATTCAATATTCCATACACTGGTGAAATGATCGGTGAAGGTGTAAACGTCTTATGAACATCCTTCTCACCTAAAGTCTTCGTAAGTATCTCGTGTGATTGTTCTCTACTAGACTTATAATCTCCCTTATATTTACCATAACTGTAATCGAATGCATTAGTATAACCGACACTTTCTTTTTTCTTTGTCGCTTCGACATTTGTGACGGTTTTCGTTTTTTCCCTTTCACGTGTAGTTTGTTTCTCGTTTTCTCTCGGTTTATCTTCTTTTCTTTCTCTACGTTTAGGAGTGACAATATTCATCTCTTCGTCGTCGCCAAATACAGGGAAAGTAAAAGTGCTTCTCTTGACTTCTTGTTTTGCTTCTTCCTTCAGTTTAGGCATATCGAACGGTTCATCGTCTAACAACTCTACTCGTCTTTCTCTTTTTGGAGTTTCTATCTTCTTGATGACTACTTCTTCGTTTTTTTCTTCTTTTGGTTTCTTCGTCGTCACAGCCTCGACATTTTTAGTCTTCACATTTTCAGACTTTTTATCTTCCTTGGTTATGACGGGAATCTCCGTGGTCACCTCGTCGAACAATATCTTCTTGAGCTTAGTAAATAATTCCATAAATGGTCACATCCTTCATTTGATAAGGTCATAATCGGGGACCGTGTTCTCTTCGACTCCCTCGTATTCATCGATATACTGTAAAACTTTATTGGATTCGGTAGAATCACCTTTCTTGAATATATCTACGGCTTCTTCCTTATAACTCAACAGACTTTCCTCGCTGATATTTTTCAAAAATGAATCCTTGTATACGATACTAGATAAAATCGTCATGGCCTCCGAAACTGTTGGATTCAAACGATCTTTGTCTACTATCACTTCTATTTTAGCATAATTGTAAGCAATTTCAACTAAATATTTGCCATCTTGAGTAACTTTTACGACCACATATCCCGACTTATCATCTTTATTTAAGTAACGAAAATAGTAAGATTCCCCTTCGTTTTTGTATTCCAAAGGTGTGGAAGACAAATAACTTATGAGATCTATGTACATATAAAATGTATCGTATTTGTTTCTGATTACCTCGTTGAATTCATGAGAATTCTTGATGTTCATATGGTTCGGCAAATAAAATTTGTAACCTTTTCTATATACGTTGTAGATTTCCAATTCCGAATTGGCCGTTTGATCCAAGAGAGTATCCAATGAACTTCCCTGAATATTGGTACAACCACTTACGAGCAATAATATCAAGGATAAAATGATAATCCTTTTCATAACTCACCTACATTCTAGTAGACATTATAACATTTTTTTGTGTATTTGCCTACTTTTTTTTGCTTGCTTCGATGTATTTGATTTTGAAACCTTTATTGGAAAATTTAATCTCGTATTCAGTTTTTACATTGAACATTTCTTCATGATTCCAAAGGTCCAAGATCACTTTATCGAAAGTGTATCCATAATTGTTTAAGCTGACTAGTGTACTTTCGAATAAACTGTCGTTGTCCGTCTTCATGATTATACGCGCATCACCACAAAAAACGCGATCGTACACTTCGAGAAAATCTACATAAGTTAATCTCCTCTTGTGATGTCTCTTCTTGGGCCATGGATCGGAAAAATTCAAATATATGCCCTCGATCTCTCGATCGAAATACTCACTCAAATCGATCGCATCGACGGCGATCACGCGTACATTTGGCAAATTCAATTTATCCAATTTTTGAACTCCTCTTACGAGTACACTCTCGTATTTTTCTACACCGATGAAATTCCAATCGGGATGAGCCTCGGCCATACCTTTGATGAAGTCACCTTTACCCATACCTATTTCCAAAAATATCGGATTATCATTTGAAAAGACATCTGCCCATTTTCCTCTAAAACTTTTTGGGTCTCCGATCACATAAATGGATTTTTCTAATATTTCATCAGCATCTTTTACATTTCTCAAACGCATGATTATTGTTCACCTACTTCCTGTTCGTATCATATAATAAAGTAAAAGGAGAATGTGAAAATGAAAAAAGATAGAAATGCCTTTTTCCAAAATCAAAGTTCGTCTAGTTACTTTTATCCGACTCAACCTAATGTACCGATGCCTCTTCAACAAGGTGGTTATCCGATGGCAACCGAGTCGAGTTCGAACTTTTACCAAGGTCCTGTAATGGCCCCTAATTACCCAAATCAAAATGTCGATACTTATTCGAGCGAATTGGAATCTCGCTTAGCTAAGATAGAACGCAACATCAATCGTCTCGATACGCGCGTATCCAAATTGGAAAGTGAAATTCAAACTAACGTCAATCCGAATGAATATGTAACTAACAACTACATGGTTTAACCTTTCAAGCTTACTTTACCAAAAGTGAGTTTTTTGATGATTTTTTTCACATATTCTCGTCCGAATACTTGATCGATCAGTCCCATTTTGAAACATACCCCTACATAGATCGTTCCTCCGACTGCGGCATTCAAGACGATCATCGCGATAGATCCCCAAATGTTCGAAATATCGAATGCGATTAAATGATTTATTGCAGTCAAAACTGCTATCATGAGTCCTGTAGGGACCGCCAATTTTAGAATCATCTTCCACGTATTTTTGAAGGACATTTTGTGATTCTTTCTAAGATTGTGCCGTGCTATCGTCATCGATATGTTGTATCCGACTATGGTGGCGACAGGAGCACCCCAAAAGGGTGGTAAACCGATCTTATCGAAGAGCAATATCAATGGAATGTCCAATATTGCATTGACTGCAAAACCCGCAAATACGCTTAAGTAGACGTTTTTGAATTTGTTCATCGACTGCATAGCATTGAATGTGATCGAATAAAGATTGGCAAATATGGCACCGATGACCATGATAGATAAGACCACTGGACCATATGTGCTCGCTCCATAGAAAATTCTCCATACGGGCTGTGCCAAGATGGCTAGCCCAACCCCACAAGGAATAGAAATGATCAAAATGATCTGATAAGCCTTATTGATCTTGGCATTGACATCCTTCCAATCTTTTTTTACAAACGAACTGACGATGTTCGGGATCAAACTTACACTCATTCCCATCGCAAATGCCGAGACGATCATACATATCTTCGTAGACCAAGTCGTGATGGCACTTTGAATGAACTCGGCATCCGCGGTAGAAAAACCTATCATGTCGAGTCCCCTTATAATCAAGATCATGTCGGTAAAATTGTAAATCGATGTCGCAATGGCGATGATGATGAAAGGCACCGAATAAGATACGACTTTTTTGACTATTTCCTTGTTAGTCACGGCATCTTTCTTCTCGTATTTTTGTATTCCTAGAATTTGCGAATTTTGTTTTATCTTGTGCCGCAAGTAGAAGAATGCTGCCAAACCGCCGAAGAAAGCTCCCGACACGGCTACCCCTACTGCCAATGTCAAAGACAAAGAAAATACTTTGTAAACTAAGAAACTTCCCGTCAAGATGACGAATATTCTGACTATCTGCTCTAATACGTTGCAAATGCTCGATGGAGCGACGATGCTGTGACCTTGTATGTATCCTTTCGCTATGCTCATATAAGGAATGACCAAAATGGCAAAACTTATACAACGAATGACGAAAGCGATATCTTGAGGAGTATTACCCCCACTCAAGTCGCCTATGATAGCCACAGCCATCAAGTCTGCAAAAAGGAACATGATCAAAAATCCTGCCAAAGACAAATACGTTACTATTTTCTTTCCTATGACGAATGTCCTGTACTTCGCTTCTTTCATTTCCAAAGTATTGTATTCACTTATTATTTTGCTGATCGCCGTAGGAATACCAGCACTACTCATATCCAAAAAAATCGTATAAATATTGTAAGCATAACTGTACAATGCTCCACCTTGTGAACCTATTATACTGTAAAATGGAATGACATATAGCATTCCCAAAACTTTCGTGATGATGACAGCCAATGTCGCAATCAAAGCACCTTCGACAAAACTGTTTTTTTTCATTCGTACCACTAACTTTCATAGACGATCATAGCCGTAAAACAATAGATTTGTTCTTCACCACAAGTACTTATAGCCACACTGTACTTGATATCGATCAAATCGGTCTCCAATTTACTCAAAAACTCGTTCACGGCACTTTCCAAATCTTTCTCGTGACTTTCGTCAAATATTTTAACTTTCATAATTTCTCACCACTCACGATTATACGAGCCAGTGACCGAGAAATTTGTCTCAATTTGTAACATACTCATTATACTTGAAAAAAGAAAAATTTACAATACCACACGAAATCACAAAAAAAGAAGAAAGTTCCTCGAATGAGTTGCTTTCTTGCTTTAAAACATCTTATCTACGTTGTTCGGAACTTTGTCATCTTTGATAGTCTTGATTATCTTATCTTTTGTCTCGGCCGATACATTCTTTCCTGTCGCCGCTGCTAAAGTATCGATCACTTCGTTCAAAGTTCCTTCGTCTTTCATATTGCCACTCGACAACTTTCTTGCCAAGTCTATGATAGTCTGCTTTTTCACTTTGGTCTTTTTCTCGACCTTTTTTAAAATTTCATCATTCATATAAAAAACTCTCCTATCAAATCATATGAGAGTTCCAATGTATATTATTCTTGTTCCATTATTATTTTTTCGACCAAGTTGTAAAGTTTTTCCATCGCATCTTCTTTATTCAGTTCTTCTAAATTGTGTTCCATTTTTTCTAAATGTATCGGATTGGAACAAAGTTTCTTGACGACGTGATAAAACTTCAATTGCCAAACTGCATTGATGGCATAACCTTTCTTTGTCAAAAATCTTACATTGTCTTTTTCTTGCCCACCAGCGCTTCTTATCAAGACCATAGGCTTTTTAAAGCATAGACATTCGGTGACTGTGAGTCCTCCCGGTTTTGAAATTACAAAATCGGAAATGTACAAATACTCTGGTCCATTCGTTATATATCCCAATACATGAATATTGTGTGCCTCGTGTCTTCTAGCCATGCCTTCCGCTCTTCGTTTCAAATCTTGATTTTTACCACAAACGAAGAACACATCGGCGTCGATTTTAGATTCAATTATATTCAAAAGATAAGGAAGTGTCGTCGAAGACCCTTGACCTCCACCACCGTAGAAAAGTATTATCGGTCTCTCTCCTGTCAATTTGAATTTTTTTAACAAATCACTTTTATTATATAAACTTTTAGTATATTTAGAAGAAACCGGTATTCCAAAAGTATGTATTATTTTTCCATCGATTCCTTTTTTGATCAATGTTCTCTTTTCTTCTATGCTATTCACGATCAATGCAGCTTCGCTTTTATAAGAATCTAGCCACATTCTATGCGCCCTATAATCGGTAACTACACTCAAAAGAGGACAGTTCAAATCTCCTGACTTTTTCAACTTGCTGATGTAGGTCGCTGCGGTAAAATAAGTCGCAATGACTACATCGGGATCGAAATCTAGTATTATATTTTTTATTTTTTTATTGGATACCACTTTTGACAAAAGTTTGGCACTCACTTTTCCCCCTATAGTATTGTCCGTCATACGATAGATAATATTCCAAAGCCAAGGCATTTTGAACATGACATTGTTATAAAACTTATTCGTAAAAGCACCTAGAAAAGGAGTCGCATATTGCAGCAAATCTATCTCCATGACCTCGTATTCTCCACTTTGTGTGAAGTAGTCATCAATATATTGCGCTATAGAACGATGACCCGTCCCGTATGTAGCATACATTACTAAAAGCTTTTTCTTCATTTTGTTACACCCATTATAATTATATACTGAACTGTCAAAATTAACAAGAACAATATAATATATAATTGTGCCCGATAACAAATTGCCAAGTCAACTATCGAAATACAAAATATGCCAATCTTTTTATTTGACTTATCTAGCGAAAAAATGGTATGATTTTCTCAGGTGAAGTACTATGAATTTGACAGCTAGACAAATGGAAATTTTAGATTTTATCAAACGTTTTATTGCAGAAAATGGATATTCTCCAACTGTTCGCGAAATAGCTGCTGGCTTCAATTTCAAAAGTCCATCTTCCGCTCAAGAACATTTGAAGTGTTTGATCCAAAGTGGAGTTATCACTATGGATAAACAAAAGTCACGTACTATCGAACTTCTCGTTCAAAACGAATATTTGAAAACGAGCAACACGACTGTAAATATACCTGTTTTAGAAAACGCTTACGAAACAGTAACAAAGGAATTTTTAGAAATACCCGTCTTCATGCTCAACAAACGCAATCCTAAAAACGTATACGCGTATAAAGAAGGCAATTCGATTTATATTATAAGTACAAACTTATCTATGAAAAACAAACCTTCTCTCGTCATAAAAGAAGGAGTCCTACTCATAGAGGAAAAACCATCCGATGAAGTATTCGGAAACATCATAGGTGAATTTAAATCATACTAAAAGAACGACACGCATAACGTCGTTCTTTTTTGAAGTTTCAATTTTATAGTTTTATTGAGAAGGATAAGTTTATAGGTTTATTTATGTCTTTAATTTAAACCAATTTTATTTATGTTTTTTTTTATATCTTTTTTAAGTACGATACACATACTATTCTGCTTATCATCTATCACTTCCATTCACAGTTAACAGTATACTTTACTTCTTTGTGATGTCCGTGTAGTGAATGTGAAGTTTCGGTGAAATGAATAAACTTGTAAATATGTGTTGCTTACTATTGAGAAATTTGGTATGGATCCGTCAAAGTACCTGTACCACTTAAGGTTTTTACGTATCCTGCACTTAGGTTTATGACCGGTGCGATGGCACCACCGACGTTCACATAGTTGCTGCTGAGGCTGCCGTCGCCGCGCACATCGAATACACGAGCACTGCCGTTACTGAAATTATCAGGCGAGAGCGACCAGTAAAAATAATTGGATCCTCGGTATAAATAATAACTTGTATTTATCGTTAAACACTTTCCTGACCCGGCGGCTACTATTTCATCTGCTGTTATTAGCCCTACTGGATAAGTTAATGCTCCGTTTCCTTTACTCGTGTCATTCACTGTAAATGCATCATTCTTTTGTGCACATCTGAATGTTGGGGCACTTGGCGTTGTACTTGAATTCCATACTCCTGTCCTTGCTGTTGCTCCATAGGCTGTTACGTTCGTTCCATACCCTAATCCTGTATCGCTACTTAATCCTGTTGCTGTCTCTCCTGGTGTGCTCCTATCATTACAAAACAGTGTATCCGATACTGCGCTTCCATATCCTTTATCTGCTATATTCGTCTTGTACCATGCATCTACTACTTCCTTGATTGTTGAATCGGCTGTGTTCGTCTGAGCCTGTGCCTTGCTTGTACTTGCCGTTGTCCCTGACGGTCCATACATCCATCCTACATATTTGTTGTCATTATAACTACTATTGTACGCTTGTCCTGTCTTGATGAATCTGTTTGAACTGTTTGCTCCATTCGCATGTGCCTGTGTTCCATCATATATGATTCGGAGTGATCCATCTCCATTGACTCGGATTATTCTCCAATAGAAGCCTGCGAATTTGACATAGTTGTTTGTTACTGCTCCTCGATAGTAATAACTTGTCCCATAGTCATCTTCCATCTCGAAGACTCCTTCTGCTGTTGTTGCTGGATCGTCGAACCCACTCTTTGTTCCTTGCGATGTTATCCCGAGTGTTGCCAATGTACTGTCACTTGATGGTATTTCCTCTTTGTCGAAATACAACGTACACGATTCAGCATTTCCTACACTCAAACTTATCGCCTTTGTGCTCGCGTCTTGTGTCAAAGAACCACCATTTCTACAAGTGCTCTTCTCTACGTTTAAGATGTATCCTTCTTTTGGAAAAGTTTTCTCATTACTTTGACTGTACTCACCGTTTTCACCTTCGACGTACATTGCAATCTTACTTTCTTCACCGGTTTTGGTTTTTTTATTAGCTTCTTCATCTTCGAAACTACATAACCATAAACTCATCAATGGAATTAAAACTAACCCTGAAACTACTAACAAAACTTTCTTTTTCATAAACTCCTCTTTTCTAGCACATTAAAGACTGGCGACTCCACCCTATTTTTTTCTTTTGTAAACATAAAAACATTTTCTTTTTTACTAAATATTTCTCTGTTTACTATATCCTATACTTGAGATTATACCCCCCCCCCGAACCAACTTGTCAAGGGATTTTTAGCACAAAAAAAGAAGCAATTATTCTTCTTCCTTCTTCTTGTCAGCTGTGGCACAGTTTGGACAGTATACTCGCTTACCTTTATGTACCATCAACATTCCACATTCCGAACAAGACTCGCCAGTAGGTTCATCCCACAAGGCATAATTGCAAGTAGGATAATTCGAACATCCATAGAAAGTTTTGCCCTTCTTCGTTCTCTTCGCGACGATCTCTCCACCATCGCATTTAGGACACTTAGCATAAGTTTGTCGCTCAGTAGGTTTTATATATTTACACTCCGGATAACTCGAACATGCGACGAATTCTCCGTATTTACCTTTTCTTATTACCAGAGGATTACCGCATTCAGGACAATCTTCACCCGTCTCGACCGGTGCTTTCTTCTCCATCGTTTTAAATGCCGTTTCAACTAGAGGTTCGAACTTGTCCCAAAAATCTTTCAAAACTTTGATATTGTCGTATTGTTCGTCGGCGATCTTGTCCAAATCCGTTTCCATCTCGGCAGTGTATTTGACATTGATTATATCGCTGAAGCACTCTTGCAATTTGTCGGTTATCTCGAAGCCTATATCCGTTGGAATGAACTTCTTGTCGACCACATCGACATAATTTCGAAGTTTCAAAGTATCCATAGTCTTGGCATAAGTACTCGGTCTTCCTATTCCCAACGATTCCATCTCTTTGATCAAACTAGCTTCCGTATAGCGTGGCGCTGGTTTAGTGAAATGTTGTTCTCCTACGATATCTTCGGCTATGACGATCTTCGACTTGTATTGTGACAAATCAGGTAAAACGACATCTTCACTCTTTGTATACTCTCCATATACTTTTAAGTAACCGTCGAATACGATCACCGATCCTGTCGCCTTGAACGTATAACCGTTGTTTTCTAAGACGATTGTCGTACCATTTGCCTTAGCATCCGCCATCAAAGAAGCGACTGCTCTTGCATAGATGATACTGTAGACTCGATACTCTTCTTGAGTCAAATACTTCTTTACACTCTCAGGTGTTCTCTTGACACTCGTCGGTCTGATCGCTTCGTGAGCATCTTGAACATTGTCTTTCTTTTTAGATGCCTTCACATTTCCGACATAATTTTCTCCATAGTTGTTGCGAATATATTCCATTGTCTCACCGACAAACACGGGAGATAACCTCGTCGAATCGGTTCTCATGTAAGAAATCAAACCTACAGTTTCCGTACCGAGATCGACACCTTCGTAAAGTTTTTGGGCTATTCTCATCGTCTTAGATGAATTGTATCCCAATATATTTATACATGCTTGTTGTAAAGTAGAAGTTGTAAAAGGCATGACACCTTTCTTGTTTTTGATCTTGCTAGTTACCGAATCGATATTGAAACATTTCGACAAAGAAGCGATGATCGCATCGGCATCTACTTTTCCAGGTATTTCGATATCTTTACCCAAATATTTTTCTAACTCTGCTTCGAAATCGGGAAATATACCTTTGATGGTCCAATACTCTTCTTCCTTAAATACTTGAATCTCTCTTTCTCTATCGACGATCAATTTTAAGGCGACCGATTGTACTCTTCCTGCACTCTTCCCGTTGGTTTTCGATTGCATAAGTTTACTCAATCTGAATCCGATAATTCTATCGAGCATTCTTCTCGTTTCCTGTGATTTTACTAAGTCCATATCGATATCGCGAGGATGTTCAAAAGCCTCCAATAAAGCCGGTTTAGTGATCTCATTGAAAACTACACGTTTGTAATTCGATAGCCCGAACTCGTCCATCAAATGCCAACTTATAGCTTCCCCTTCACGGTCGGGATCGCTTGCCAAATAGACAGTTGCATTAGAACAAGCCTTTTTCAAATCGCTTATCAACTTTTTCTTATCTTTCAAAGCGACATAATGTGGTTGAAAATTGTCTTCGACATCTATTCCGAGACCGAACTTGCCCGTCGTAGATAAATCTCGAATGTGTCCTTTAGACGAGAGCACCTCATAGTCACTACCCAAATATTTACTGATCGTTTTAGTCTTGCTTGGCGACTCGACGATAACTACGTTTTTCATCATCATTCCTCCGTATCTTTCTTATCCTTTTCATCTTTATCTTTGTCATCTTCTTCATCATCCGCCTCATCGTCTTCGTTTTTTTCTTGTTCCAACTTGGCATATTCGTCAAAATATTTGAATAGATAATTGAAATAATTTTTCTTAGTTGCAAGTGCACTCATGTTTTTTGCATCGATTATTTCTTTGTTGATGCGAATTATCTCTTCGTCGTCTATTTGCTCCTCGACATCTACAGCCGGGACGAATTCGCCCTTGACAGCATTATAGTATCCGTATGGACTTTGCCAACTGTTGTCAGGGAAAGCAATATAATTCGTATAATCGCTGAATACATCGTGTCCGAAATAATAACGTGGATCGAATTCGACTCCGAACAAATTCAAAAGAGTCGGTGTGATATCCAAAGGAGTCATATATTTCGTAATCTTTTCTGCATCTGTTTCACTATTATAGATAATAAAAGGAGTTCGGTCAACTTCGTGACCTTCGCTTATATCCCTGTCGGTCAATTGTTGATAAAGTTTATCGGTTAGTCCATAAGGGTAATGATCTCCGAAGACGACAATCACCGTATCATCTAAAATATCTTTTTCTTCTAAAGTTTTTAACAAATGTTCCAAAGCTAAATCTGTTTCTTTCAATTTACTCAAATATCTCTTAGTTTGAATAGGAAAATCTAAGTCTTCGAACAATTTCATGTTTTTATTAGCAATTTTGCTAGAAAAAATGTATGGAGTATGTGGTGTTACTGTGACCATTACACTGGCAAATTTTTCTTGATCGATAAACTTCGGCAACGCTTTTTCAAAAAATTCTAAATCGCTTGGCCATTCGGCATAAGGTGCTTCATAATAAACATCGAGCTCGTCGATACCATAATAACGCATACTTCCTAATTTATAAGAATATACACTTCGAGTATAATACATGTCCGTATAATCGTGATATGAACTAGTATAATAACCCTCTGCTCTCAACATGTACAACAAAGCTTGTCTATATTCATTATTTTTGTAAGTATTGACACTGCACGAAGTCGGAATAGGATAAAGACTATTTTGACTAGAAACTTCCGATTCTCCTGTAGCACAATTATTTCGAGGACTGTAATGATTTACTCCCGTGATTCCTTCCGAATATAGTTTGTAAAGAGTCGGAAAATAATCTTTATACTCCTCGCTGAAGACAGCCTCTCCTACGCTTTCCAACATGACCATGACGAGGTTCTTTCCTTCGAACATTCCCGTATATTCGTTTTTATCGGTCGAGGTTCTATTTATAAAGTAATTGTTTAAAGTCTTGTAACTCGGATCTTCTTCCACTTTGATGAGACTTTCCCAGGCTGTATCGTCTATATAACGTGTATTGTCAGTTTCCAAAGGTGGCTCATCTTCACTGACACCTGGAACAACCGAAGATGGATTATCTCCACCGAATATCGTTCCTTTGACATCCAAAATGAAATAGACTGTCGTTCCAAAATTTTTTATTGCCATCGCCGGATTGGAAGGATACGAAAACAATTCTTTGTTGGAAACAGTTTGATACTTGTTTTGCATAAAGTCTACTTCCAAAGTCGCATAATAAAGGAATCCTAAAATCGCTCCGAATACTATTATGGCTACATCTTGAATCAAAATTTTGAATTCTATTTTTGCTTCAAAACCATCTCTCGTAATATTCCTCTCGAAAACTAGATACAATATAGAAAAGATAAAAGGTATGAAAACTGTATGCAAAAGCAAATCATAAGAACTCAAAAATTCGAACACGTATTCGGTTATCTTCGCTCCTTGTTCGGCATTGCCTATCGACATATAGGTACCTAAAAAATTCATGAACCCTAATTGCAGCCAAGCATATAATACGATCAAGAAGTTTACAAACACTAGGCAGCCTCTTCGAAATTTCAAAGGCAAATTGTTCGTAAATACTGTAAGAACCAAAGACAATAATCCACTACTCAAAAGTATTCTCAATAAAGTCCAATCTAAAACGAGATTGCCGAATAAAAATTTGCCAAATATTTCAACTGCGAAGATATACAACATCTCTACGAAGAAAGTCGTAAAGTACTTTGGAATACCTCTCATATTGAGAAGATCTTCCTGTTTCTTACGTTTCATTTTTCTCTTCTCGAATTTAGAATATACTACTTTCGGTTTTTTTATCTTCTTTTTCTTCTCCGTTTTAGAAGCATCTGGCTCTATTTTCTCTACGGGTTTGACTTCTTCAAAGACCTCACTATGTTCGTTTACCACCGCGACAGAATCTTCCTTATTGTCGAAAAGCGTGAGTTGCTCGGTCTTCATTTCACAGGCCATTTCGTACTTAAGCGTCGACTTTTGGCCTTTCGACTTTTCGTTTTCTCGCTTTCTTTTCTTTTTTGCCATAATACACACTCCCATTTATAATACTCTTAACTGGCTCGAATGTTTTTCGATAACCATCGATCAGTCCATACTTATAAAGTGCTTCCACATGTCCCTTCGTCGGATAGCCTTTGTGACTATCGAATCCATACTCGGGGTACTTCAAAGCAACTTCATCCATCATTCGATCTCGCGTCACTTTGGCGATCACACTAGCTGCCGCGATCGACTCGCTTTTGGCATCACCTTTGATGATACTCGTCGAAGGTATGTCCAATTTTTCTAACTTCATCGCATCGATCAGCACATGCTCAGGTCTAACATCTAGACCTTCGATTGCTTCCATCATTGCCAATTTAGTCGCCTCATATATATTCACTTCGTCGATGACTTCCGGACCTTTGATACCTATCGACACCGAAACAGCATCTTTCATAATTATATCATAAAAACTATCTCTTTTTCTAGACGTCAATTTTTTAGAATCGGTAAGTCCATCCAGTTTGTACCCTTTAGGCAAGATGACTGCCGCTGTAACTACAGGTCCAAAAAGTGGTCCTCTGCCCACTTCGTCCACTCCGGCGATCAATTCGACGCCTTTCATATTCAATTCTTTTTCGTATGCCAACAAATCTTGTTCTATCATAAATATCTATCGAAAGTGACTCCTTTTACATTTTCTTGCTTGATGTCGTTTACGACGTAAAGATTCACCTTATTATAATCTATTTCTCCGCCTTTGGAAAGAGCACCGATGCGTTTTCCGATCGTTTCGTATACAAAAGTATAATCGTCATCCAATTCATCGATACCAAAACGAGACGATAATATTTCTGGATAGTATTCTTTTAACTTCTTTAAAATGTGCACAGCAACATCGTCCAAAGGAAGAACTTCCGTTCGAATGGCACTCATCGCAGCCAAATTGAGTGCGACTTCCTCGTCTTCGAATTTCGGCCAAAGGATCCCCGGAGAATCTAGAAGAAGTGAATTACCTGCTTTCAACCATGTGAGACTCTTAGTAAAACCGGGAATATTGCCGACACCTGCTACGTTCTTCTTGGCCAACTTGTTGATCAAAGTACTCTTTCCTACATTGGGAATTCCTAGTACCAATCCTCTTAAAACCTTAGGTTTCATTCCCCTTTGTTTTCTTTTTGCGTTTATTTCTTCGCTGATTTTGTCGATTTTCTCTATGATGGAAACGTGCCCATTTTGACTTTTTAAATCGACCAATACCACTTCGTAACCTTGTTTTTCATAAAACCCTACCCACTTTTTAGTTTCATCAGCATCTGCCAAATCTTTTTTTGTCATAACTAAAATGCGTGGGTTACCTTTGATTAAATCGTCGATACCTACCACTTTACTAGAACGAGGAATTCTCGCATCGATAAGTTCTAACACGAAATCGATAAGAGGAGTCAATTTGGCAATTTCCCTCTTCGTTTTTTCCATATGACCAGGATACCAGTTGATTACACTTTTATGCAACCCCCCCTGTGTTTCATTATTAT